>JBCBHR010000091.1:0-6853 GCA_038525365.1 Pseudomonadota bacterium
GTGATAAACCATGTTCACGCCTGATGAGACGGCGGCCCAAAGGGAGTGTGACGATTCCCAGGTCGCCTGATTGTCCGGTGTGTTGGCCGCACAGGTGTTCGACGCGCGCAGCGGCAAACCGTAGAACCGGGCCATCTGACCCGTCATCTGCGTGGTGCGCATGTAGTCTGGTGTTCCAAACGCCGGTGCGCCCGTCTTCATATCCACATTTGAGGAAAACGTGCCAACCGCGCATGGGCATCCCGGATTGATGGTCTGAATGAGCGCGATTGCGCAGAGGCTTTCGGCCAATGACTGCGCAACGGTTCCGGCCAATGTGATCGGGCTCATGGCGCCGGCCAAAGTGAACGGGGTAACGACGGTCGGCTGCCCACGACGCGCAAGGCGCATTAAGCCGTCAATCATTGGCCAGTCATGCTTGAGCGGCGATGTGGAATTGATGTTGGTGTACATGCGCGGCGTCGCATCGAACTCATCATGTGTGAGCCCGCCAGCAATGCGCACCATCTCCATGACGTCCTCGACCCGCTCCGTCCCAAGCGCGTAGGCGTGCGCGACCTTGTCGGTCAGGGTCAGCTTGTCAAAAAGGCAATCGAGATGGCGGATCGACGGGTGCAAATCCATCGGCTCGACCGGATAACCGCCGACAAAATGCATGCAGTTGAAGTACTGCGTCAGCTTCAAAAAATCCTGGTACGCTTTACGCGTTCCGGTGACACGGCCTTCATCAAGATTGGAGTAGTTGGGCGGCGAGGAGATATTGCCGAAGACCATGTGGCCATCGCCAATCGTAATCTGGCGCGCCGGATTGCGGGGCGTAATGATAAAGCTGTCCGGTGCTTTGCCCACCATCTCCATGATGTAGTCGCGGCCAAAGCGCACCCGCGCACCATCGGCGTCCTCACGGTCGATCAGACAACCCTGCTGTCGAAAGATGTCGACCGCCTCATGGTTGAGGAAGACGACACCGACCTCCCCCAGAATACGCATGGAAGCGTCATGGATGGCCTCAACGCCTTCGTCTGGCAGCGGCTCGGTCGGCTTGTCGGTGTTGACCGGGATCCCCCACGGCAATTGCTTGATCGCCGCACCGCCACGACGGCGATTGCCCGAGCGCCCGCCGCCCCGTGCGCTGCGGCGTGACTTCGCCGAAGCACTCGCCTCCACTTCGCCGATATCGATTTGATCCATGCTTTCCTCCGCAACAACACGTTGCGTCGGAGGCGTGACAATCGCCATGTCAAATGCCGACCAGCATGATCGCGATGGCGACATGGAAACGCAAAGATCATATTCCACCGAAGCGTATGCTGTTATGTGACGGGGTAGCAACGGGAAACATGACCATGCAACTTCGACTGATCGCGACCGGCTGCGCGTTGTTCATTGCGGGCTTTGCCCTGTCTCCGATGCTGATGCCGCACCTATCCGGCTTGCTCCAGCAGCAGGTGACGCAACCCTATGCTGGCCAGCAAAATCGTGAAATCTCAAGCTTGAGCCCGAGCGACATTGATGCTCTGGTCAACGGTGATGGTTGGGGCCTTGCAAAGCCTGCTGAACTCAACGGGTTTCCGGGGCCTGCGCATGTTCTTGAGCTGGCAGACAAGTTGAGCCTTGAGGACGAGCAGCGCACCAAAATTGAAACCAGCTTTGCCACAATGAATGCGCAAGCAAAGCAGTTGGGCACGGCGTTGGTCGAGGCCGAGGCCGCGCTGGATGAAGCCTTCCGTTCACGCAGCATTGACAAGGAAACGCTGGAACAACGGCTTGCAGTCGCCGAAGAACTGCGTTCTGCGCTGCGCGGTGTGCACCTTGCCGCGCATCTCGAAGTGACGCCTCTTCTCACCGACGAACAAATCATCGCATACACGACGCTCCGGGGCTACAATGGCGACCACGGGAGCCATGGGGGCCATCAAGGACACTGATCGATGCTTGAAGCTTACCTCATTACACTGACCGGCGTGGTTCTTGCGCAAGCCTCGCCGGGCCCCAATCTCCTTGCCGTTGCCAGCGCTGGTCTCGGGCAGGGACGCGCGGCGGCTTTGGCGACCGTCGGTGGTGTCGCGACAGGCATGCTGTTTTGGGCGACCGCCGTTGCTTTCGGCCTCGCGGCGGTTATCGCGTTGTATCCATCGCTGCTCACGGCGATGAAGATTATCGGCGGAAGCTATCTCTGCTGGATGGGCTTCAAAGCTTTACGCGCTGCTTGGGTTGGCGGTGACCTGTCGATCAAAGCGGGCAGCGAGAACCTGACACTTGCCGCCCATTGGCGGCGCGGGCTGCTTGTTATTCTGACAAACCCGAAAGCTGCGCTGATGTGGACTGCCGTCGGCACGTTCCTGTTCGGATCAGGCCTTCCCGCTTGGCAGGTGCTTGCGTTTGGGCCGCTGGCCGCTTTGACGGCGATCCTCATCTACGGCGGCTACGGCCTGATGTTTTCATCCGGCTTGGCCACACGCACCTATGCCCGCTTCGCCCGATGGATCGAATGCGCGTTTGGCGCGGCGTTTGGAGCACTTGGCGGTGCATTGTTGTGGGATGGCATAAAGCAGGCGCGCGCAGCGACCTAAGAGCGCGTCTTTTTAAGCAGGCGCAGGAGCTCTGCGCGTTCGTTCGCCTGCAACGGCTCCAAAAGATCATTCAGAACCTCGCCGACGATGGACTGCAAATCACGCACGACGCAGGCGCCCTTTGGTGTCAACGCGACAACGCTTGACCGGCCATCCTGTTCGCTTGGTGCGCGCCGGATCAACGCTTTGCCCTCAAGCTGCTGGATTATGCGCGTCATCTGCGACTTGTCGCGACCGAGATGCTCCACCAATTGGTGGATCGGCGTCGGTTGAAATTCTTCGATGGCCATCAAAACCATGCCGCCAATGGGGCCGACCCGCTCTTTATCGCGCTCTATGGCTTCTGCGTGAATGCCTGCGTGCAGCCGCCGCATGAAGGCGTCAACCGTGCGGGCCAACTCAATGCGCCCGACAGATTCAGTCATTGTGGTTGACATGTTCCATCATTTCTCAAATGGTTGATACTATCAACGAATAGCTCCCTTTTACCGGATCAAACTAGGCCTCAACCGAAGGAAACAGCAAGCCGATGACCCAGATGCAGATTTATGCACTCAAAGCCGCAACCGTCTTGTGGATCATTTGGGGCCTCGTCCACGCCTTTGCGGGCATCATGGTCCTGAGCAGCGACGCCCAAGGATCTGTCCAGTTGATCGCCGATGCGGTTGATCCCGCACTGTTGGAAAATGACTATCACCCAGCGGTCGGCGGTATCTTGGACCAACATGGCTGGAATTTGCTTTGGGTCGGGGTCGCAACGACCATCGGCGCGTTCTTCATTTGGCGCGGCAATCTCACAGCGATCTGGGTCACCGGCATGCTCGGCGGGTTGTTCGATATTGGCTATCTCGTCTTTGTCGATCTGGGTGGTTTCTCTGGTTTTGTGCCCGGGACAATCATGACATTCGTCTCCGGCACCGCCGTTGTGCTCAGCTTCTGGGTATGGCTGACTGAGCGGGGAAAAACAGCGACAGCTTGATCCGCGCATGGAGGAGTGACGATGAGTGGATTTGCGAAAATCAGCGAAAAGGAAGACGGCCCTCTTGTCGTCGAAAACCCGCCGACCATAAGCAACGCTGATGGCACGGTCGTTGAGACGAAACCGGTCGCAGCACTGTGCCGTTGCGGCGCGTCCGCCAACAAGCCGTTCTGCGACGGTTCACACATGGGCATTGGCTTTTCGAGCGCACCCGACGGCAGCAAGCTACGCAACAACGCTGTAACCTATTCTGCGAACCTCGAAGGCGTGGACATCACGATAAGCTACACCCCCGTGCTATGCACCCATGCCGCACAATGCCAAGCCCGCGCGCTCGATGTCTTCAACCCGAAGCAAAAGCCGTGGATCAAACCTGAAAACGGATCACTGGCGAGCATTATGGATGTAATGGCGGCATGCCCGTCTGGTGCGCTCCGCGTCTCCATCGACGGCCAACCTGAACAGCATCTCACCGACGGCGAAGTCGCAATCCGAATTGAAAAAAACGGGCCCTACCACGTCACAAACGTGGCGTTGGACGCAGAATTCAACGGCGTCGGTGCCAGCAAGGCGAAATACTCGCTATGCCGGTGCGGCCACTCCAAGAACAAGCCATTCTGCGATGGCTCGCACTATGATGCGAAATGGACCGACGAATAAGGGAAAAACACTCAGTCGTCGTTGCGCTTCATCTGCGGGTGCAATGTCTTGCCCAAAATGTGGTTCGACCGACCGATCACTTGGCTCGAGTGGCCGACAATCAGCGGGTCCGGGCCTCTGACGATTTTCATGTCTTTGTTTGGATAGGGAAGCGTGGAAAGGAAGTGCTGCATTGCGTTGACGCGCGCACGTTTCTTGTCGTTTGACTTGATGACCGTCCACGGCGCGTCGGCGGTGTCGGTGTAGAAGAACATCGCTTCTTTCGCTTCGGTGTAATCGTCCCACTTGTCGAGCGATGCCTTGTCAATCGGCGACAGCTTCCATTGTTTCAACGGATCGACCTCGCGTTGCTCAAAACGACGGCGCTGCTCTTCCTGCGTGACGGAAAACCAGAATTTGAACAGCCGTATCCCGGAACGCACCAGCATGCGCTCAAAGTCCGGTGTCTGGCGCATGAATTCCAGATACTCGCTTGGCGTGCAGAAACCCATCACCCGCTCAACACCTGCCCGGTTGTACCAAGACCGGTCAAACAGCACGATCTCACCGCCAGCAGGAAGATGCTGGATGTAGCGCTGATAATACCATTGTGACCGCTCGCGCTCGGTCGGCTTTTCAAGCGCAACCACATGCGCCCCACGCGGATTGAGATGCTCCATGAAGCGCTTAATTGTACCGCCCTTGCCGGCCGCATCGCGGCCTTCAAACACGATCACGATCTTTTGCCCGGTTTCCTTGATCCAGCTTTGCGCCTTCAGCAATTCCACCTGCAGTTCAGCCTTGGATTTCTCATAGGCGTTACGCTTGATCGGAGTTTTGTACGGATACTTGCCGCTTTCAAAGGCATGCGCGATCGCATCGGGATCGGCCCGCATTTCGGCCAATCGGGTGCGCGGGTTGACCACCGGCTCCATGTCGCGATGTTCATCAGCCGCACCATTGGTTTGACCAGCTTCGACTTCATGCTCACTCATGCCACCCTCCAACGCGGTATTTTCTCCCGCAAAGTATGGCACAATTCCAAACGCTGCGTGACACCCATCTTCAACCAAGGTTATCGGGCATAACCTATGGTAAACCTTGCGACACACGGCACACACGTTATGTCACAGAGATGACATTTGAATCTGATCATCCACCGCAAAACGAAAGCGGGCAGATGACCGGCAGCCAAACCCAGATTTACCGCACTTTATTTGTATCCGACGTGCATCTGGGAACGCGCGGCTGTCAGGCTGAAATGTTCCTCGATTTCTTACGCGAACATGAAGCCGAAAAGATTTATCTCGTCGGCGACATCTTCGACGGCTGGCGATTGCGCAAAGGCTGGTACTGGCCCCAATCGCACAATGATGTCGTGCAGAAGCTGCTGCGCAAAGCGCGCAAAGGCACCGAGATCATCTACATCCCGGGCAACCACGACGAAGTCATGCGCCAATTTTTCGGCACACATTTTGGTGGCATTGAGGTGATGGACCGCGCTGTGCACGAGACTGCCGACGGCACAAAGCTCCTGGTCATCCATGGCGATCAGTTCGACATGGTGGTCATGAACGCCAAATGGCTCGCCCATGTCGGTGACTGGGCCTATACCGTCGCGCTCGGCCTCAACTATTGGTTCAACCGCCTGCGCCGCCTTTGGGGCGGGCAATATTGGTCTCTGTCCAAATGGGCAAAATTGAAGGTGAAGAAGGCCGTTAATTTCATCGGCGACTTTGAAAAAGTGCTCGCCAACGAAGCGGCTGTTTCCAAGGTCGATGGTGTTGTCTGCGGCCACATCCATCATGCGACGATGAAAACGTATGACGGCATCCAATATATCAACACCGGCGACTGGGTGGAGAGCTGCACCGCAATCGCTGAAGATAAAGATGGCAAGCTGCACCTGATCGACTGGTCTGAGGTGACACGGAAACGGGCACGAAAAGCGGGCAACAAGTCTGGCAAAGGCAAAAAGCGCTCCACCCAAACGGCGGAACAGCAACCGGTTGAACCGGTGGAGTTTCCGCAAGCCGCAGAGTAAAATACTGCAGCCACTCAAAGCGCTGCATCGCTGATCATCAGCCAAAAACGACAAGAAGGCATGCACGCATCATGACCGATACGCTTACATCAACCCCAACAGCCGACGTCCGCGGCCAGTTGGGCAATGCCGTCCAGCAAAACGCTGCATGGTCCATCACCGGCATGCTGGAGCGCGCCTTTGCGCACACATTCACCGGCCTGGTCTACGCACAAATTTGGGAAGACCCGGTCGTCGATATGGATGCGCTCCAGATCACCGGTGAAGACCATATCGTTGCGATTGCGTCGGGCGGTTGCAATGTCATGTCCTACCTCACCGCCGCGCCCGCATCGATTGAAGCGGTCGACCTGTCGCCAGCACACATCGCGCTCAACCGCCTGAAATACGCAGCGCCCGTCCATCTGCCGGACTATGACGCGTTTTTTGAGTTGCTCGGTCGTGCCAATGTTGAGGGCAATTCGGAGCTTTTCGACACATACCTGAAGCCGCATCTCGATATCGACACCATCGACTACTGGAATGGCCGCATGGGGCTGGCGAAACGCCGGATCGACATGTTCGAAAACGGGCTTTACCGCTATGGCGCACTTGGCCAGTTCATTGGCTTGGCCCACC
>JBCBHR010000092.1:0-6841 GCA_038525365.1 Pseudomonadota bacterium
GGCAGCTGTTGTCGGGCTGGGTGCGTTCCTCGCACTCCTCGGCATCGCATTCGCTCAGGACCAATTGTTTCAAGTGCACATGACGGTCTTGTTCGTCGTGCTCCTGTTGAGCTCCGCAATTTTGCTGCGTAGCTCCAAATTTGCTTCCGCCACACCTCCCGACCCCGACGCGTATCTCGATGGTGTCGTCAAGTATGGCGCTATTGCCACCATGTTCTGGGGCGTTGTCGGCTTTTTGGTAGGTGTGGTTGTTGCCTCACAACTGGCGTGGCCGGACCTGAACATAGAACCCTGGTTCAACTTCGGCCGAACCCGCCCGCTGCACACGTCAGCCGTGATCTTTGCCTTTGGCGGCAACGCGCTTCTGGCGACATCATTTTACGTCGTTCAGCGCACGTCACGCGCGCGCCTGTTTGGTGGCGATCTGGCCTGGTTCGTCTTCTGGGGCTACCAGTTGTTCATCGTGCTTGCAGCGACCGGCTATCTGCTCGGCATCACCGCCGGCAAGGAATACGCCGAGCCCGAGTGGTATGTTGACCTGTGGCTGACCGTCGTCTGGGTCGCCTATCTGCTGGTCTTCCTCGGCACGATCATGAAGCGCAAAGAACCCCACATCTATGTGGCGAACTGGTTCTACCTGTCCTTTATCGTCACGGTTGCCATGCTCCACGTGGTCAATGGTCTTTCCATGCCCGTGTCGTTCCTTGGCGCGAAATCCTACTCTGCGTTCGCCGGTGTTCAGGACGCGTTGACACAGTGGTGGTACGGCCACAACGCTGTGGGCTTTTTCCTGACAGCAGGCTTCCTCGGCATGATGTATTACTTCATCCCGAAGCAGGCCGGACGTCCGGTTTACTCCTACCGCTTGTCCATCATCCACTTCTGGGCGCTGATCTTCCTCTACATCTGGGCTGGTCCGCACCATCTGCACTACACGGCTTTGCCTGACTGGGCGCAGACATTGGGCATGGTGTTCTCCATCATGCTGTGGATGCCCTCATGGGGTGGCATGATCAACGGCCTGATGACGCTGTCCGGTGCTTGGGACAAGCTGCGCACCGATCCGATCCTGCGCATGATGGTGATCGCGGTTGCCTTCTACGGCATGTCCACCTTCGAAGGCCCGATGATGTCCATCAAGGCGGTCAACTCGCTGTCGCACTACACCGACTGGACGATCGGCCACGTTCACTCCGGCGCACTTGGTTGGGTTGGCATGATCTCGTTTGGCGCAATCTACTATCTCGTGCCGAAGCTTTGGCAACGCGAGCGTCTTTATTCGCTGCGCATGGTCAACTGGCACTTCTGGCTCGCCACACTCGGCATCGTTGTCTACGCAGCCGTCATGTGGGTTGCTGGCATCCAGCAGGGCCTGATGTGGCGCGAGTATGATGACCAAGGCTTCCTGGTCTACTCGTTCGTCGAATCGGTCGCAGCGATGCACCCCTACTACGTCATGCGTGTCCTGGGTGGTGTCCTCTACCTCGCTGGCTCAATCGTCATGGCCTACAACATCTACATGACCATCCGCGGAGAACTGCGTGACGAAGTCGCCATGGGCGATGAAGCACCTGTCGCCCCGGCGGCGGCCCCGGCCGAATAAGGAGTGTCAGACAATGGCTCTATTGGATAAACACAAGGTCCTCGAGACCAACGCGACCCTGCTTCTGGCAGGCTCCCTCCTGGTGGTCACCGTCGGCGGCATCGTTGAAATCGCCCCGCTGTTCTACCTGGAAAACACCATCGAGAAGGTGGAGGGGATGCGTCCCTATTCACCGCTCGAACTGGCCGGGCGCAACATTTACATCCGGGAGGGCTGCTACGTCTGTCACTCCCAGATGATCCGCCCGTTCCGCGACGAAGTTGAGCGCTACGGCCACTACTCGCTGGCCGCGGAATCCATGTATGACCACCCATTCCAATGGGGATCGAAACGCACAGGCCCGGATCTCGCCCGGGTTGGCGGTCGATACTCCAACGAATGGCAGGTTCAGCACTTGGTGAACCCGCAGTCGGTCGTGCCTGAATCAATCATGCCGTCCTATGAGTTCCTTCTGAATACGGATCTTGAAGTGGCAAATGTGTCCGGTCACCTCATCGCAAACCGCCGCGTCGGCGTGCCTTACAGCGACGAGATGGTGGACAACGCGCAAGCCGATCTGATCGCGCAAGCCGATCCGGATGCCGATTGGTCCGGCATTGAAGAGCGGTATCCGAAAGCCATTCTCGGCGACTTTGATGGCGATCCCGAACGCTTGACCGAAATGGATGCGCTGGTCGCATATTTGCAAATGCTTGGAACTCTCGTCGACTTCTCAGTCTACGAGCCAGAGCAAAACCTGCGCTGAGGAGGACCCGTTATGGATAGCACATATCAAGCCATGCGCACGTTCGCAGACAGCTGGGGGCTTCTCTACATGTTCCTCATCTTCTGCGGGGTGATCTTCTTTGCCCTGCGGCCGGGTGCGCAAAAGCAAATCGACGATGCCGCCAGCATCCCGTTCAAGGAGGACAACTAATGTCCGACCATATCAAAGACATTGATGAAATCTCCGGCGTCGAGACCACAGGTCACGAGTGGGATGGCATCAAGGAACTCAACAACCCGCTCCCGCGCTGGTGGCTCTGGTGCTTCTACGCCACCATCGTCTGGGCGATTGGTTACACCGTCCTCTATCCGGCATGGCCGGGCATTACCGGCTCAACTCAGGGCCTGCTCGGCTGGTCGTCGCGTGGAGAATTTGCAACCGATGTTGCAGCCGCCCGCGAAGCGCAATCGGCTTATCTGGACCGCCTTGAGACCACCGAGGTCGCGGGCATTTTGGAAGACCCGGAACTCGTTCAATTTGCGGTCGCCGGTGGTTCGTCTGCCTTCAAGGTATACTGTGTGCAGTGCCACGGCTCCGGTGCCGCAGGCGGTGAAGGCTATCCCAACCTCAACGACGACGACTGGATTTGGGGTGGTTCGATTGACCAGATCAAGCTCACGCTGATGCACGGCATTCGCTATGAGCAAGATCCGGATACGCTCTTCAACGAGATGCCACGCTATGGCGCTGATGAGATCCTCTCGCGTGAAGAAATCTCAGACGTTGCCTGGTATGTGCGCTCACTTGCAGGCCTCGAACATGATCAGGCAGCTGCGGCAAACGGTGCCCTGACATATGAAGAACAGTGCTCTGCATGTCATGGCGACGTCGGCGAAGGCATCACCGATCTTGGCGGGCCAAACCTCTCCGACGCCATCTGGATTTATGGCGGTTCCCACGAAGAACTCGTTGCCCAGATCGCCAATCCGCAGCAAGGCGTCATGCCCGGCTGGGGTGAGCGCCTCGGCGAAACAACGGTCAAACAACTGGCCGTCTATGTTCACCAATTGGGCGGCGGTCAGTAAAAGCTCTCCTCACCAAGACCGCAGTCCATCTACCCAAAGGCAGTGCCACTCCTCCGGCGCTGCCTTTGTCGTTTGCGCAATGTGATGACAACCTGTCGCACCAACCGGTCTTAGACCATTGACTCAGGTCAAGGCGTGAAACGCGGATAAATCGCTAGATCACATGCATTGGAGGATTCCGACTCTATTTTGTTGGGCAATGATGTGAGCGACACCGTGCTGGAAAAAACACAGGTCGAGACGCTGGACGTGCAACCGGTCAATGCCGGTGCGAAGGCCAAAGCAGAGCCGCTTTATGCGGCGCGAGAACGCATTCATCCAAAGCGCGCCGAAGGTTCCTTCCGCCGTCTGAAGTGGATCATCATGCTAGTCACGCTGGGGATTTATTACATTACCCCATGGCTGCGCTGGGATCGTGGACCCTTCGCTCCCGACCAAGCCGTGCTTATCGATATGCCGGGTCGGCGGTTCTATTTCTTCTTCATCGAAATTTGGCCGCAGGAATTCTTCTTCGTTGCCGGTCTTTTGGTCATGGCAGGCGTGGGCCTGTTCCTGATCACATCGGTCGTCGGTCGTGCATGGTGCGGCTACGCTTGCCCGCAGACGGTGTGGACAGACCTCTTTCTTGTGGTCGAGCGCTTCTTTGAGGGTGACCGCAATGCGCGCATCAAGCTCGACAAACAGCCTTGGGACGCTGACAAACTGTCCAAGAAAGTGCCAAAGCACATCGTCTTCCTGTTGATTTCGGTCGCAACGGGCGGCGCATGGATCTTCTATTTCGCCGACGCGCCCACGCTGCTGCGCGAGTTCTTCATCGGCGAAGCGCCCATGACGGCCTATTTCTCCGTCGCGCTTTTGACAGCCACGACCTATGGCTTCGGCGCGATCATGCGCGAGCAAGTTTGCATATATATGTGCCCTTGGCCCCGTGTTCAGGGCGCGATGCTCGATGAGAATTCGCTCGTCGTCACCTACAATGACTGGCGCGGTGAACCACGCACACTTGGCCGCAAAAAAGCGATGGCCGCCGGTAAAAACATCGGCGATTGCGTGGACTGCAACCAGTGCGTAGCGGTCTGCCCGGTCGGCATCGACATCCGCGATGGCCAGCAATTTGAGTGTATCACCTGTGCCCTTTGCATTGATGCCTGCGACAGCGTCATGGACAAGCTCGGCCTCGAAAAAGGCCTGATCTCTTACGCAACGCTGGCCGACTACAACAACAATATGCGCGCTGCGACAGACGCAGCGACTGGTTCAATCGATCCGACACAAGTGCGCAAGCCCGACGGTGGTTTTGTTGACGCGATACGCGGTTTCTCATTGCGCGAGATGCTGCGCCTTCGCACCATCATCTACTTTGCCGCCTGGTGCGGCATCGGCTTGGCGTTGGTCTTTGCGCTGCTCTCGCGCGACCGCTTGGAAGTTAACGTGCAGCAGGACCGCAACCCGATCTACACGATCATGTCAGATGGCTCCATGCGCAACGGCTACACCGTTAAAATCCTCAACATGATCCCGGAGCCACGCACGATCCGCCTGTCGATCAACGGGCTTCCGGGCGGTCGCATGCAGGTCAACGGCATTGAGCAGGAGCATGAGAGCTTCCTCGTCGATGTCCCGGTTGAGCCAGACAAGGTGCGGGCACTGCGTGTCTTCATCCATCAGCCACCGGAACTCGTCATGCCTGGCGCAACGCCATTCACAATAACCGCCGAAGACAAGCAGTCCTTCGAGATTGACGTCTACAACGCCACATTTGCAACTCCGGAGATCGGACCATGAACCAGGCAAGCCCACGCAAATTCACCGGCTACCACATGATCGCTGTGATGGTTTTGTTCTTCGGCACCATCATTACCGTCAACATGATCATGGCCTACAACGCCACGCAGTCATGGACCGGCCTGGTGGTCAAAAACTCCTACGTTGCCAGCCAGCAGTTCAACGAAGTGACGGCTGAGAAAGAAGCGCAGCTGGCGCTCGGCTGGAAGGCCATCCCCACCTATGAACGCGGCGAACTGCAAATCGCGCTCACCGACAAGGACAAGGAAGCGCTCACCAACGCCATTATCGTTGCCAAGGTCGGTCGCCCGGCGTTTGAAAGCGAAGACCACATGCTGCAGATGGCGGAGCTCGAAAATGGCACCTACGGCGCAGCCACAGACCTCGGCCCCGGTGTTTGGGACGCAGACGTCAAGGTGACCGGCGCGAAGGGCGAAATCTGGACGCGTAAACTGCGCTTCCGGGTCGGCGGGTGAAGCCATGACCTGCTGTGGAGGAGACATCGCCGCTGACAATGCCGTGACGTCCCGGCAGGCAGCGGAATTTGCAAAGGCTGAAGCCCTGCTCCACGCAGGCAGCCCGCGCCCCGACGGCACAATCCAATACGTCTTCTCCGTGCCCGATGTGCATTGCGGTCAGTGCATATCCACGATCGAACGGGCCATGGCTGATATGCATGGTGTGCGCCATGCCCGGGTAAACCTCACGCTTCGACGCGTGACGATCCACATTGAGCCCGGCGAAATCGGCCCAGCTGACGTCGCTCACGCGCTGGAAACACTGGGCTTTCCGCCGCAGCCTGTCGACCTCGGTGATCTGGAGGAACTCGCCACCAAACGCAAGGACGGTGAACTCCTGAAGTCGCTGGCTGTCGCCGGTTTTGCATCCTCCAACATCATGCTTTTGTCGGTATCGGTCTGGTCCGGCGCCGAAGGCGCGACACGCGACCTCTTCCACCTGATTTCCGGACTGATCGCTGTCCCCGCCGTGCTTTATGCCGGTCGCGTTTTCTTCCGCTCCGCATTCGGCGCCCTGCGCCAGGGCCGCGTTAACATGGATGTGCCGATCACCCTTGCGATCATGCTCGCCACGTCCATGAGCATTTTTGAAAGCATGACCGGCGGCCATCACGCCTATTTTGAAGCGTCGACCATGCTGCTTTTCTTCCTGCTGATCGGGCGCTATCTCGACCAGCGCATGCGCGAGCGCGTTCGCAACGCTGTGGTGCAACTGAGCCGTCTTTCGGCAAAAGGCGCAAACGTCATTATGCCGGATGGCTCGGTCGACTACATGCCGCTTGATGAGATCGAGCCGGGCATGCGCATCCGTGTTCTCCCCGGTGACCGACTGCCGCTCGACGGCGTCGTCTCGCGTGGCATCTCCGATGTGGATCGCTCGCTCGTCACAGGCGAGAGTGCGCCGGTTGCCGCGAGTGAACACATGCGTTTGGAATCCGGCGTTATCAACTTGACCGGCCCGCTGGACATCACAGTCACGTCCACCGCCGACATGTCCTTCCTTGCCGAAGTGCGCTCCATGATGGAAGCGGCGGAGAACGGCCGCGGCGCCTACGTGCGCATCGCAGATCGCATGGCGCGGCTCTATGCGCCATTTGTGCATTCGCTCGCAGCCATCGCCTTCATCGGCTGGATGTTTGCAACC
>JBCBHR010000093.1:0-6818 GCA_038525365.1 Pseudomonadota bacterium
TTCCTCATGGGCCAGGCCGAGCGCAAGGTTGGCTTGCAAGAAGCCCAGCTTCGACCCGCAATCATACGTGTTGCCGGAAAAGGGGACCGCATGAAATGTCTGCTCTTCCATCAGCGACAACATGGAATCCGTCAGTTGAATTTCACCGCCTGCTCCCGTCTCTTGGCGCGACAGGTAGGACATGACTTTTCCGTCGAGAATGTATCGACCGTTGAGGAAATAGTTTGACGGTGCCGTGCCCGGGGCGGGCTTTTCGACCATGCCTGTGACTTCAAAAGACGCTTTGGATTTTGCACCCATGGAAACGATGCCGTATTTGTGCGCCAGTGCCGGATCGCATTTCTCCACGGAAATGACGTTGCCGCCCTTGTCTTCATAGACAGCCATCATCTGCGACAGGCAACCGGGTTTTCCAACCATCACCATGTCCGGAAGCAGCACCGCAAAAGGCTCCTCGCCCACAATATCGCGCGCGCACCACACCGCGTGACCAAGCCCCAATGGCTTTTGCTGGCGTGTGAAGCTGATGCGCCCTGCTTCGGGAATGTCGTCGAGAAGCGCTTGAAGCGGCTCCAGCTTGCCGCGTTCCTCAAGCGTCGCCTGAAGCTCCACCTGATGGTCAAAATGGTCTTCGATGACGTGCTTGTTGCGCCCCGTTACGAGAACAATGTGTTCAACACCAGCGGCAAAAGCCTCTTCCACGGCGTACTGGATGACGGGTTTGTCGACAACCGTCAGCATTTCCTTGGGCACCGCCTTTGTGGCGGGCAGAAACCGGGTACCGAGACCGGCAACAGGGATGACGGCTTTGCGGACGCGCTGGACCAAGGCTCTCTCCTTCAAAGCAAACTGTTTGGTCGATTGTTTAAGATTCGTCACCTTGCGTAAAGCAATCCCCTTGCCTAAGGCCTAACCAAGCGCCGCGCTGCGTCGAAAATGCCATCAACAGACGGCAGCGTCGCCGCATAGGCAGGGCCGGTGGCAATGAAACTGTCGTCCGCCGTAACACGCTTGATCCGGCTTGGATCCCACCCGCTCTCGCACAACCAAGTCATGAGTTCTTCTGACACGTTACCAGTGCGGCGGCACTCATCAACCACAAGCACCGAACCGCACCCCGCCAGCTCTTCTTTGATCGCCTCAAACGGTAGCGGCTTCAGCCAGCGCAGGTCGATCAGGCGCGCGGCGATGCCTGCTTCGCCAAGTCGAACCATCGCTTTGCGCGAAAGATAGACACCATTGCCATAACTCAGGATCGCCACTTCGACGCCGGTGTCGTATGTGGCCACACTGCCAAATGCGGCGAGCCTTTCCGGCGCAGGATATGGCTGCGTCCACGCACTATCGCCCTCGTCGTGCAGGTCACGCATCGGATAGAGCGCGATTGGCTCGACGAAGACCACAAGCCGCTGCTCCTCGCGCGCCAGCCGGACGCACTCCCGCAACATCATCGCCGCCTCGGCGCCGTCTGAGGGGCACGCAACGATCAGGCCCGGAATATCGCGCAACACTGCCAATGAATTGTCATTGTGAAAGTGGCCACCAAATCCGCGCTGGTAGCCGAGCCCCGCAATACGAACGACCATGGGATTGGCAAATTGCCCGTTGGAGAAAAAGGGCAATGTCGCCGCCTCGCCGCGCAACTGGTCTTCGGCATTGTGCAAATAGGCGAGAAACTGAATTTCCGGGATCGGCAGAACCCCATAGTGCGCCATGCCGATCCCAAGCCCCAAAATCGATTGCTCATCGAGGATCGTATCGATGACGCGGCGCGCGCCAAACCGCTTCTGCAGGCCCTTGGTCACACCATAGACCCCACCCTTTCGGCCAATGTCCTCGCCAGCCAAGACGATCTCGCCATGCGCAACCATCAAATCGGTCAGCGCCCAGTTGATGAGTTTGGCCATCGGTTGCGGCGTTGAAAGCTGCGCCCAGTCGGCGCCAAAAGCCTGCTGTCGCCTGTCTTCGGTCACCGAGGGAGGTGGCAACTGCACCTTGCGCGGAACGATGCTGGCCATAACATCATCGGATGTTTGCAACTTTGGCGCGGCGATCACGCCAGGCAGCGCATCTCTCATGGCCCGTTCCACCCCGTCATAGAGCGCAGTCACATCGCCAGCGCTCATGTCGAGATCCGCGATGAGATAAGCGGCCGTCGTGACCAGGGGGTCGTTGGCTTCGCCGGCTTCGATGTCAGCCTTCGAGCGATACGCACCCTCCAGATCCGACCCGGCATGGCCAAAAAGGCGCACGGTCTTCATGTGCAAAAACGCTGGCTTTCTGCGTTCGCGAACAAAAGCGGCTGCTTCCCCGGCAATCTGGAGCGCGTCACCCAGATCGGTGCCATCGCATGTAAAGTATTGGAGACCGGGCTTGGCGGAATAGCTCGCTTCAATCCAGCCATCCGGTGTCGGGACCGATATCCCAAGTCCATTGTCTTCGCACACAAACAGAAGCGGCATGGCCACGCCTTGATAGGCCGTCCAGCAGGCGGTGTTGATGGCACCCTGCGCCGTTGAGTGGTTTGCCGACGCATCTCCGAACGAACACACGATGATGGCATCGTTCGGCAGAACGCGAGACTGAACATCAAGATGTTTGCCCAATCCAACTGAATAGGCGGCACCGACCGCCTTTGGCAGATGGCTGGCAATGGTAGATGTCTGCGGCGGAATATTGAGCACTTTTGATCCCAGCACCTTGTGGTGCCCGCCCGAGATCGGATCATCCGACGAGGCGGCAAAACTCAACAACATATCACGTGCCATATTGGGATAATCGGCTTGCCAAGCGCGATGAAGCTGAAACGCAGCATCTCGATAATGCAAAAACGCCATGTCAGTCGGGCGCGTCGCATGGGCGAGCGCGGCCATGCCCTCATGGCCGGACGAACCGATTGTGTAAAACCCCTCACCCGCGCGCTGCATCTCACGGCTGGTTTTGTCGAGCAGCCGGGTTGCGCACTGCGCTTGAAAAAGGGCGATGGCTTCATCGCGCGAAACGCACAGGCTTCGCCGCCTTGGAACGGGCAAGTCGCCCGTCAACACGCGTTTTCGAAAACGCTCTTCAACATGGGCAACGCGATCCATCGGGGCGTTGTATCAGAAGAATGCCTGGAGGCCGGTCTGCGCACGACCAAGGATCAGCGCATGCACGTCATGCGTGCCCTCATAGGTGTTGACGGTCTCCAGATTGATCATGTGGCGCATGACGGGGAAATCTTGGCTTATGCCGTTGCCGCCATGCATGTCCCGCGCGGCACGGGCGATATCGAGTGCTACGCCACAATTGTTGCGCTTGATCAGGCTGATCATCTCTGGCGCAGCGTTGGCTTGATCCATCAGGCGGCCCACTTGCAACGCCGCTTGCGTGCCAAGCGCGATCTGCGTTTGCATATCTGCAAGCTTCTTCTGGAAGAGCTGCGTTTGTGCCAACGGTCGGCCAAATTGCTTCCTGTCCAACCCATATTGCCGCGCCGCGCGCCAACAGGCTTCCGCAGCACCCATTACGCCCCACGCAATTCCGTATCGCGCGCGGTTGAGGCAACCAAACGGCCCTTTCAATCCGGAAACACCGGGCAGGAGCGCGTCTTCGCCAACTTCGACGCCGTCCATTACAATCTCACCGGTCACGGACGCCCGCAACGACAGCTTGCCGTCTACCTTCGGCGATGAAAGCCCCGGCGTGTCGGCGTCGAGCACAAATCCCTTGATCTTCCCGCCATGGGCATCGGATTTTGCCCAAACAACGAACACATCGGCGATTGGACTGTTGGAGATCCACATCTTGGAACCGGTCAACCGGTAGCCGGTTGGCGTCTTCTCCGCGCGCGTTTTCATGCCCGCAGGATCGCTTCCCGCATCGGGTTCCGTGAGGCCGAAGCAACCGATCCACGCGCCGCTGGCAAGTTTTGGCAGGTATTTCTCGCGCTGCGGTTCGGTGCCGTACGCAAAGATCGGATACATCACGAGCGAGGACTGCACCGACATCATGGAGCGATAACCACTGTCTACGCGCTCAATTTCACGCGCAACCAAGCCATACTGCACATAGGAGCCGCCAAGCCCGCCATAGTCTGACGGGATCGTAACGCCCAACAGGCCCATTTCACCCATCTCGACGAAGACATCGCGGTCAACAGCCTCTTGCGCATATGCTTGGGTGACACGCGGTGCCAATTTGGATTGCGCAAAGCCACGCGCCGCATCGCGGATCATGCGCTCGTCGGATGTCAGTTGCTGGTCAAGACGCAGCGGGTCGGACCAGTCAAAACTGGAGAGATCAGGACGGTCTTTGTCGGTTGGCCCGGCGAGCATGTGTACCTCCCATCACAAAACTGAGCGATGCCGTCGCATTAGCGGCCTTGGGCGCGTTTTGCAAAAGTTGGAGCGTTATCGCCGGGTGGGCGGCTCAAGCGGATAGTCGGTGCCGTAAAGCCGGAGAAGCGTGTCGATCTCATCGCCGGAAAAGCCAAGCGATTCTGCGCGGCGGCGAAATTCGCTGGCAGAGTGTGCTTCCTTGCGGGAGTCCAATCGCTCGCCGAGCGGTGTCTTCTCGTCAATGTGGCCCTTGGGAGACAAAGCTACAGCCCTTTATCTTAGACCCTCATAACTTAGCGCGAGTTCGCTCATGTTCAAATAGGCGATGGTGACCCAGCTCACGCGGCTTTAGCGCCCATTTACGCGGCAATCCGCCCGGCGCGAAACCTTGCTAAACCCTTGCGTCGGCTGTATTTAGGCATTTCTGTGGCAGAGCAGCGGCGCTTCCAAAACGCACGCAAGTCCGGCAAGACGCAAAAACGCGATCCACGCCAAAATGCTCAGCTGCACTCCAATATGCTAGATTCTGCCGTACAGGCTGAGCGTTAGTACGGTGTCCGAAGGAGGCAATTGCCGAATGTCGAACCTGAGCAATGAGAAAATTGGGCTCTATGATCCCGCGCTTGAAAAGAGCAGCTGCGGCGTTGGCTTCCTGACGCGCAAGGACGGCAAGCAGACCCATGAATTGCTTTTGAAGGGCCACGAGGCGCTGTGCGCGGTGCCGCATCGCGGTGGCATGTCGTCTGAAGGCGTTGGCGACGGCGCAGGCATCTCAGTTGACCTATCCGTCACATTTTTCTCGCGCATCGTCGGCAAGGCGCTGAACGCTGGCGCATTTGGCGTTGGCAACTTTTTCATGTGCGATGATGAAGCACAGCACGCCGCCGCAGAAGCGCTGATTGAAGACGTGCTGCAAAAAGCCGGCATGCCCGTTCTCATCAAGCGAGACGTAACCGTCGACAACACAGTGATCAACGAAGCGTCGCGCCGCCTGCAATTGCCGATCCGGCAGTGGGTGTTTGAAGCCCCCGACGGTGTGGGCGGCAAAGCGTTTGAACGCGCAATTTACGATGTCCTCCTGTCGATTGAGGAACAGGCCTATTTGCGTCCGGAGCTGGCGGGCCTCTATCCGCTGTCATTGTCATCGCGCACCCAGGTGTTCAAAGGGCGGCTGAACTCGCATGAGCTCGTTCCCTATTTCGCCGATTTGAGCGCGGACGACCACGAAGTGCGCATGCTCTATTTCCACACGCGCTTTTCAACCAACACTGATCCGCACCCAACAATGGCGCAGCCATTCCGGTTGATGGCGCACAATGGTGAATTGAACACCGATAAGAAAAACCGCCTTTCCGAAGTTGCGGTCGCACGCGCCAAGAACAAATCGATCATCCGCCCCAAAGGCCAATCGGATTCCTGCCGTCTTGACCAGACACTCCACGGGCGCGTTGTCGAGGACGACCTTGATCTGGTGACAGCTGTCGTCTCCATGATGCCGCCAGCGTGGGAGAACGATCACACACTGTCGCCTCAGGTGCGCGCGATGCTCGAATACTTCTCGCTTTATGAGGAGAAAAACGACGGCCCGGCAGCCCTGATCTTTGGCGATGGCACAATCGTTGGCGCACGCCTCGACCGGCTGGGCCTTCGCCCGATGCGCTCGATTGAAACCGACGAATACATTGCCGTGATGTCGGAGGCCGGTCAGATCTCGTTTGACGAGGATACGGTCCTCAGCCGCGGCCGCATCGAAGCCGGTGGAATGCTTTATTTCGATCACGCAAAGGGCAAAGCGTTTGGCACCGTCGAAGCACTTGAGATGCTCGCCGCCGAGCGTGACTATGAGACACTTTTGGAAGATGCCCGCGTGCGCATGGACGCGCTGCCTGACCCGGTGATTGATCCGGCAATGGCCGCAAAGCGCTATGACGGTGATCTCGATACGACCGCCCGCTATGTGGCCTACACGCACAACCAAGAGAGCTTCCGCTTCCTGATGGACCCGATGCTGGAAAACGGCTCGGAAAAGGTCTCCGCCATGGGCTATGGCAACGCGATCAACGCGCTTTCAGACAATGAGGGCGGCGTTGCGAAATATTTTTCGCAGCGCTTTGCGCAGGTCACCAACCCGCCGTTGGACTCCATTCGCGAGGCCGACGGCATGTCGTTGCGGGTTGCAATCGGGCCGAAGCCCTACAAGGGCCCGACAAACGCAAAGCAGATCGTGTTGGATACGCCGATCCTGCGCATGGCTGACATGCTGAAGCTCAGGGCGCAGACCCATACGCCGGTGGAAGATTTCCCCGGCCTCTACGAGCCTGTGCTTGACGATTACTCCAAAAACGAAGCAGCGCTCATTACCGCGATTGATGCGCTTGCCGATGACGTGGTCGAATTTGCCCGCAAGGGTGGTGGCATCGCCATTATCTCCGACCGCCACGTCTCGGCGCAAAAAGCGGCCATCCCGATGACGCTTGCGATTTCGGCGGTCAACCAGCG
>JBCBHR010000094.1:0-6813 GCA_038525365.1 Pseudomonadota bacterium
GGCATCGGCGAAACGGAACCGTCAGCACCATATTTGCCTGTCCGCGCACCGAGCAGAACGGCACCAGCAAGCGCAGCCCAGCCGCCGACCGAGTGGACGAGTGTTGAACCGGCAAAGTCAGAGAAGCCCATTTCGGACAGCCAGCCGCCGCCCCACTGCCAAGAACCAGCAATCGGGTAGATGAAGCCCGTAAGGAGGACAACGAAGATCAGGAACGGCCACAATTTGATGCGCTCGGCCAGTGTGCCGGAGACGATCGACGCGGCGGTTGCCACAAACACCATCTGGAAGAACCAGTCAGATGCAGTGGAGTAGCCGGTATCCAGCACGCCAGCGGCAACGCCTTCGCCGTCAAGGCCAACCGGATCGGTGCCGTAGCCCAGAACGAAGGAGCCGATGTAACCGCCATCAACGCCCGTATACATGAGGTTGTAACCGATGGCCCAGTACATGATGCCAGCGATCGAATAGAGCGCGATGTTCTTGAGCGACTGCATGGACACGTTCTTGGAACGCACCAAACCCGCTTCCAGCATTGCAAAGCCTGCCGCCATCCACATGACGAGGAAGCCGCCAATCAGGAACAGAAGCGTGTTGAAGATGTAGGCCGTGCCGCCGGACACTGCGTCTGCAGCAGCAGCCGTGGCGTCCTGTGCGAAGGCAGGCGCAGCAATAAGTGCCGCCGCCGCACCAAGCACGGACATGAGTGTGAATTTCTTGGACATGGGTGTGAAACTCCTAACCATCATGTCAGCGCTCAAAGCGCTTCCGAATCGGTTTCGCCGGTGCGGATGCGCACGGCCTGGTCGATGGAATGAACGAAAATCTTGCCGTCACCGATCTGGCCGGTTTTGGCTGCCGATGAGATCGATTCCAGGACCTTCTCGACCATGTCGTCGTCGACGACCAATTCAATTTTCAATTTAGGCAGGAAACTGATGGCGTATTCAGCGCCACGGTAGATTTCCGTGTGGCCCTTTTGACGTCCATAGCCTTTGACCTCAGTCACGGTCAGGCCCTGAACGCCCAAGCCGGTCAGTGCTTCACGCACTTCGTCCAGCTTGAAGGGCTTGATGATGGCCATGATGATTTTCATGAACTCTATTTCCCCGTTTGAATTTCGCCCCGGCACCGCGCCGCGACACGAAGTGGAAGGCGGTTTCACCCTCTCAGAGTGCGGAGATACACATTGCGTGCCAAACCAAGTTTCAACGGGGCGTTAAGGCGATGAATGGGTCATCTGCCTTTTGCAGTGCAGCATGGCTGCTGCACACGGCAGCAACCTGCACAAAAATTAGGCAAAACCGGATGCTGACCTCCGCCTCACCGGTGTCGGTGGCGGATCAATCCTTCTTGGGTCGTCGATGCGACCAAAATTCCATCACGGCTGAAGAACTCGCCGCGCGTGAAACCGCGACTGCCGGAGGTGCTCGGGCTGTCTTGGATATAAAGAAGCCAATCATCGAGCGCGTGAGCGCGGTGAAACCACATGGCGTGATCGATGCTTGCCACCTGCAAGCTCGGATCAAAGATAGAGCGACCGTGAGCAAAGAGCGACGTGTCGAGCAGCGTCATGTCGGAAAGATAGGCGAGGACGGCAGAGCGCACCAACGGACTGTCAGGCACCGGCCCGGTTGGGCGAACCCAGACCTTTTGGACCGGCTCCAACGGCTCTTTCGAGATGTAGTGCTCCATGCCAACAGGGCGCAGCTCAATAGGCCGCTCACGACGCCAATAGGCTTTGACGCTCGGCGACACGCGATCACCGAACTGATTGACGAACGCCTCTTCGCTCATCAGACTTTCAGGTTCCGGGATGCCTTCCGGCATCGTCACCTGAAATTCCAGGCCATCGTCCGGCTCTTGGAATGACGCAGACAAGGAGTAAATCGCAAAGCCGTGCTGCCACGCCGTGACTTGGCGGGTGGAAAAGCTGCGCCCGTCGCGAAGCCGGTCAACGCGATATTCAATCGGCACGGTCGGATCGCCGGGGCGAATGAAGTAGCAGTGCAGCGAATGGATATTGCGGCCATTGGGCACGGTTTGGGCCGCCGCATACATCGCCTGACCGATCACCTGTCCACCGAACACGCGTTGACGCCCTGTTTGCGGGCTTTGGCCGACGAAGCGATCAACGCCCTCGGCATGCAATTCCAGATAGCTGATCAGGTTTTCGATGGCGCTCGCCATGCGACAATATCCGTATGTGAACCCGGTGGCGGTGAACGCTGCTTGCGCCCTATATTATGGAAAGCTTGCGTACGCAGGCTCCCCTTACGGAAGGCAAGTCTCAAATCAGGACACATCCACGATGGCAAAACGCAGCGCCGCCAATAAGAAGAAGCCCGACCCACACTGCGATATCCTGATCGCTGGCGCTGGCTACGTGGGTTTGGCCGCAGCACTGGCCATCGCAGATGCGGCGCCCGGCCTTTCAGTCCGTGTCGTTGATCCGACGCCGGAAAGTGTCTGGGAACGCGACGGCCGCGCATCAGCCATCGCATCTGCGGCATCAAAAATGCTGGCACAGTTGAAATGCTGGGAAGCGTTGGAGCCGCACGCGCAAGCCATGACGGAAATGATCGTCACCGACAGCCGCGCGGCCGATCCGGTGAGGCCGGTGTTCCTTACATTTGATGGCGAAGTCGAAGAGGGCGAGCCCTTCGCGCACATGATCCCCAATGTGGAAATGGTGCGCATATTGCGTCAGCGCTGCGATGAGGCCGGTGTCGTCATCTCCCAAAGCCTCGGCGTCGATACATATGCGACCCATGAAGGCCATGTCACGGCAACGCTCAGCGATGGCACGACCGTCGATGCGAAGTTGCTGATTGCCTGTGACGGCGTGAGATCGCGTCTGCGCGATCAGGCGGGCATTCGCACCGTCCATTGGGATTATGGCCAATCGGGCATAGTGGCGACCATTGCCCATGAGCGAGACCATGGCGGTCAGGCTATCGAGCACTTCCTGCCCGCAGGCCCATTCGCCATCCTGCCGCTCAAGGGCAATCGCTCTTCTATCGTTTGGACCGAATCCACCGCAACAGCCGAGCGCCTGCTCGCGAGCGACGAACTTGCCTTTGAGATGGAGCTCGAAAGCCGGTTTGGCCTGCATCTCGGCGCAATCAAGCTGGAGACGAAACCACGCGCCTACCCGCTTGGGCTGACGCTAGCGCGCGATTTCGTCAAACCCCGCTTCGCCCTTGCCGGTGATGCAGCCCATGGCATTCATCCGATTGCGGGCCAAGGACTAAACCTTGGCTTTAAGGACGTCGCAGCTCTCGCAGAAACGATCATTGAAGCGCACCGGCTCGGCCAAGACATTGGAACGCTCGATGTTTTGCAGGGATATGAGCGCTGGCGGCGGTTTGACACGGTGCAGATGGGCGTGACGACCGATGTGCTCAATCGGCTGTTTTCAAATGACTTCACGCCGTTGCGTGCCGTGCGAGACATCGGCCTTGGGCTGGTTGATCGCTTACCCATGGCCAAGGACTTTTTCATCACGCAAGCCGCCGGTTTTTCTGGGCCAGCGCCCCGCCTCCTTCGAGGCGAAGCGCTTTAGGGTTTGGATCAGTTCGCGCTTGGCGCGGGCGGAGCCGTGTCCGTCACGGTATTGCGACCGGACCAGTCGGTATCGCGCGTCGCAAACATGACGCCGGTGAGCACGACAAAGGCGGAGATCGCACCGGCCAACAGGGCAAAGTCTTCCATGCTCAAAATGACGAAGAGCAGGCCATAAAGCGCGGTAAACCCGCCAACCGCCATCAATGTCCATGCGCGTCCATTAAAGACACTTGCGGTAAACGCGGCGATCACCCCACCCGTTGCGCCAGACGCAATGGCGTAAGCATAGGCAAAGCCCAAACGCTCGGCGAGTGCCAATAGCAGAACGTAGAAAACCACCACCATCAGTCCGGTCATCGCATAGTGCACGATGTGCATCCGCTTGCCGGACAACACCTCGATGATGAAGACGACAAGGAAAGCCGCCGACACGAAAAGCACGCCGTACTTCACCGCGCGGTCAACGAGGCGGTAGTAATCCACCGGTTGATAAAGCCGTGCGCCAAGCACCTCGGATTCGAAGAGAAACCGCGCCATGCCCCGCGCGGAGACATCGATCACCGGCGGGATCTGACGGGCCAGCTGCGGGATCTGCCATGAGGACCGAAAGCCCGTATCCGATATCTCGCGACTGCTTGGCAGAAACTTGCCCGAAAAGCTTGGATGCGGCCAAGACGAGACCATGGATACACGTGTATCCGCACCAACCGGAGAAACCTGCAAACCGGCTGACCCTCTAAAGCGCAGCGTCTGATCGACTGCGAAGGGGCCATCCACATCATCGGCATCCAACGGATGATGGAAGCCCGCATAACCGGGCAATGACGTTATGGCAGTCCCCGGAACGGGGTCGGCAACCGCGCGCCCGGCGAGCATCGTCTCGACGTTTTCGATGCCCTTCATGTCGGTCAATGCCGTCACAAGCCGTGCGCTATCCCAATCGACCGCGACAATGCCGGGCGGCAATTCACGCGATTGTATGTTGTCGAACTGCGCTCCGGTTTTCACATCGGCGCTGTAAACAACGGCCTCAAAAATGCCCCGCCGCCGCGTTTGCGGTTCGATGTCCATCGCAACATCATAGGTGTCGGGCGGGAACAGAAGCGTTGTTGCGACCCGCTGCTGCCGTTGGCCACCATTGTTGGTGTTTTCGACGACCAGCTTTGTTGCCTTGACCGCGACGAACGGGCCGGTGAGCACCTGTTCACGGCCCCACTGCGCACCGATTTCAGTGATCGCTCGCCGCTGTGTGTCGGCGCGGTCCATCGTCAAAAGCCACACCGCAAAGAGCGGCACTGTGAGCGCGACCGTCAGAAAGCCAACCAGAAAAAACTTCACGCCAAGCGAGCGCGCAAAGCCTGGGGGCACAAACGACGCCGCCGACATCGGTCGCTGCGGTCCAAGAGTGTTGGTTGTATTGGAAATGTTTGAGTTGCTGTCATCCACCATCAGGCTTCCCTCCTGCGTTACAAGTGCAAACAACTGAAACACTTGGTGAGACTTGCGGGCGCCAATGGGGTGGATGGACGGCAAATTCGAGGTGATATGCAGGCAGGAATGCGGCGACGGCCGCGTTCAGTTGGACTGGGAAACCGTGCGCTCCATGCGCAAAAACGCTTCCGACAGGACCTGCGCCTCACCCAACGCATGCGCCAGAGCGATCCCGCCTTGCCAATCGCAAAGCACCGAGCGCGCGCGCGAAAGGGCAACCGATGGGCGCTGCCCCGTTGCTACCAATTGTTTGGCGACGTACCCGGCCAGTACGGTGAAACTTTCCGCCGCCGTCTTGGCTGCCTCGGGCGCGGGCACGGCAAATGAGCGACACGCATTGGCGATCGGGCAGCCATGTTTGACACGTTCGGCTTGCGTCGCCTTTAACCTCTGGATGATGAGCTTGAGCGCTTGGCGCGGCTCCGTCGCCTCATCATTCACCTCGGCAATCAGCGCCTCGGTCTGCTGGACAAATAGGCGCGCAACCGCTTCGGCGAGATCGGCCTTGGTCTTGAAGTAGTAATAGACATTGCCAAGCGGCACCTCGGCATTTTCCGCCACATCAGCGATGGATGTGGCCGCAAAGCCATTGCGCCAGAAGAGATCGGCAGCCGCCAGAACCAACGCCTCACGCCGCGCTGCGCCACGTTTTTGTTGGCGCGTGGCGGATGTGACCACGGCTCCGCTCATGCCTCATCCGGATTTGATGGAACCCCGGTGGGCGTTTCCAGGGTGCGTGCTTCCGACGGCAACAGGATGGGCACGCCACCGCGCACCGGATAGGCAAGCCTTGCCGCCTCGGAGACGAACTCCTTTGCTTCGGCATCATAAGTCAGCCGTTGTTTGGTCATCGGGCAGACCAGCAAATCCAGCATGCGGGGGTCAAGCTCATCGGCGTCGCCTTGGGCATCCACCGATCCGCCCGCATCAACCGATGTATCGCCGGACGTTTCCGGTTCTGGATTTTTGGGGAATTCGTCGTTCTGCGTCATCGCAGGATCAAATCAGTATCAACCAAACCATTGCGCAACTGTGTAGGCCCAGCTGCCGGTCACTGCAATGTCTGCTTGAACTCGTCCGTCTCGCGCGCAAGCGCCATTTCGGTGATCGCAACCAACGTCTCGGCACGCGCCTTGAGAGACGGTGCCTCAAGGAGCGCTTGCTTTTCCGCCGCGCCATAGGGCGACATGACGGACAATGCATTCACCAAAGGTCCGTTGGACGCCTTTTCGACGCTTTCCCAATCGGCTTCCAGCTCATTGGCAAGCAGGAAATTGCGGAACGCACTCAACAGCTGATCGCGATCCACGTCCTCGCCATCATCATTGTCAGCCAAATCCCCGGCAAAAGCTGCGATGCGGCATTGGCGAAAGGGCGTCGTCGTCTTCATCTCTTCCAAAACGCGAAAACGGCAAATACCGTTCAAGGTGATGAGATAGCGGCCGTCGCCGGTCTCGGTGAAGCTCGTGATACGACCTAAGCACCCAACCTTGCACAGATTTGGCCGGTCCGGCGTACCCGGATCGCCGCTATAGGCCGGTTGGATCATGCCAATCACGCGTTTCGCGGCAAGCGCCGTATCAAACATCGCCAGATAGCGCGGCTCAAACAGATTGAGCGGCATTTGGCTGCCCGGCAGCAGCAATGCACCCGACAGCGGAAAGACCGGCACCACTGCGGGGATGTCGTTCACGTCACGGTATGTCTGGTTTCCGGCTTTCATGCGCATGCTCCGTCACACAAACTACATGGCGC
>JBCBHR010000095.1:0-6801 GCA_038525365.1 Pseudomonadota bacterium
CGTTGCCATAGTGAAGCTGGTGGTCATGCTGTCCCCGATGGTACCGCATTTGGCTGAATTATGCTGGACGCGGCTGTGTCACGATAACATGGTCGCGCAAGCACTATGGCCAACGTACGTTAAGACATTGA
The DNA here is from genome assembly GCA_038525365.1 of Pseudomonadota bacterium. Lineage (GTDB taxonomy): Bacteria > Pseudomonadota > Alphaproteobacteria > Rhizobiales > Rhizobiaceae > JBCBDX01. The sequence continues at coordinate 132 of JBCBHR010000095.1, forward strand.
CAGTCGATGACACTGTTACGCTTCCGGTTCAAATTAATGGAAAGCGGCGCGGCGAAATAGAAGCGCCAAAGAACGCGGACAGTGAAATGGTGGAAAGCATGACGCTTTCGGCCCCATTTGTCGTCCAGCACCTTGACGGCAAGACACCGAAAAAGGTCATTGTGGTGCCAAACCGGATCGTCAATCTCGTTGTTTGACACTGACAAGGCGCGGACACACACCATGACGGCGAGAAAAGGCACACGACAGGCAGTATATTGCGCGTTGGCTGCGGCTGGCTTGACCATGTCAGCCTGCACGGTTCAGCCGCTCTATGCGCCATCGCCCGCTCAAAGCGAAGCCGGCGCGATCACCAATCGCGGCGAACGGATCGAAATTGCGTTTGCTCCCGCCAACACGCGCGAAGATCAGCTGGTCCGCAACGCTTTGGTGAAACTGGTGGGGACGCCCGCGCCCGAAACGAAGTTTGAGGCGACCATTTCAGCCAGCGTCAGTGATCGGGGCCTGTTTGCAAGCAACTCCCCGGACACGGTCACCGACGTTAGCAACCAGTCATTGAGCGTACGCGCGCAGCTCGTGCTCCGCGACATCGAAACCGCCGAAACGGTCCGGCAATTCCAAGGCGTCGGTATCACAAGCTACGAGCGGTCGCTCCAGCAATTTGCCAATGACCGCGCGCGCCGTGATGCGGAGATCCGTGCATCGCGGGAAGCCGCCGAACAACTGCGCGCGCAATTACTGGCGTATCTCGCCGCAGACAGCGCGATCTGACTGCATTGGAAGTGGAGTAGATGGGCGCGGTCAAGGCACATGAAGCTGACAGGCTCCTAGCGTCCGCCAAGGCACCACCGGCACCGGTCTGTCTGATTTACGGTCCTGATCGTGGCCTCGTCACGGAGCGTATCCAACGCATCGCGACCCTTTCAGGCGTAGATATAAACGATCCTTTTGCTTCAGCGGCATTGATGGGCGCCGATGTGACGGGGAATAATGTTTCGCGGCTAATGGATGAGGTCTACACGGCCTCAATGTTTGGTGGCGGACGGCTGGTAAAAGTTTCCGATGCCGCAAATGATCCGAAATTCGTCGATGCGATAAGGCAAATCTGCGCGGATGTGCCGACGGATGTCACGGTGTTGCTCGAAGCTGGCGATTTGAAGAAGTCCGCCGGACTGCGCACCGCAATCGAGCGGGCCAGCAATGCCATCGCCATTCCCTGCTATTCCGACGACGCAAAATCACTGCAAACGCTGATTGATGCCTCGATGAACGATATTGGTGCGCGACTGTCGCTTGATGCCCGCCATTATCTTGTCGCGCAGTTGGGCGGCGACCGGCAAACAACGCGGCAGGAACTCAAGAAGCTCGCCACCTTTGCAACTGGGAAAGACGAAATCGACGTCGACGACGTCACCGCGATCATTGGCGATACCGCCGCACTGAGCCTCGATGCGGTGGTCGATGGGGTGATTTCAGGCAATCTCACCGCATGTGAGACGGCACTGGCCAGATTGGAAGCGGCAGGACGGTCGCCCGTTCTGTTGTTTTCCGCCCTGACGCGCCAGTTCCAGCAACTGGAAAATCTCCGCTCTGCCATCGAGCAAGACGGAAAATCTGCCCGCGCAGCCGTGGAAGGCGCGCGGCCACCGGTGTTCTTCAGTCGGAAATCTCTGGTGACACAGGCGCTTCAAACATGGTCAGGCGATATGATCCGCGCTGCGTTGCGTCGCATTCAGGACGCGGTCCTGTCCAGTCGTCAGCGCGGGAGCTTGGAGGCAAGCATTGCCCGCATGACCGTTCTCGCACTCGCCACACAGGCAGCCCGGCGCCGGGCATGAATTTGGGATGGTCGCCGGTCAGTGCGCCGATTGCAGCACGCGGCAAAGGTCATCCAGCTGATCGAGCGTCTTGTAGCGAATGCGCAATTCGCCGCCTTTGCTCTTGTGATTGATTTCAACCTTGTAGCCAGTGGCGTCAGACAGCGTCTTTTCCAATTGACGGGTATCGACGTCTTTGTCGGCCTTGCCGCTTGATTTTGCGGGCTTGTCGCTCGCTCCGCCGTCAGATTTGGCAGCAGCCAATTCTTCAATCTGACGCACTGAAAGCCCGTCACGCACGATGCGCTCAGCAACGGACTTTGGATTGTCAAACCCCACCAGACTGCGCGCGTGGCCAGCTGAAATGCGACCATCACTCACAAAATCACGAACGTCGTTCGGCAACTTTAATAGCCGAAGTGTGTTGGCGACATGGCTCCGGCTTTTCCCAATGACATCGCCAAGATCACCTTGCGTGTAGGCGTGCTCACGCATCAGCTGTTCATAGCCGAGCGCCTCTTCAATCGGGTTGAGATCGGCGCGTTGGACGTTCTCAATGATCGCCAATTCCAACGCAACGCGATCATCCACATCGCGAATAATGACCGGCAAGGTGTCCAGCTCGGCGCGTTGTGCTGCGCGCCAGCGGCGTTCACCCGCGATGATTTCATAGCCATCGCCATCTTTGGAGGGCCGCACGACAATCGGCTGCAACAGTCCGTGATCACGCACAGACTGGGCAAGTTCAACGATGTCTTCTTCGCGGAATGTATGGCGCGGATTGTTTGGATTGCGCTGGATCACCTCAATAGGGAGTGACCGGTCGCTTGGCGTGACCTTGACCGGCTGCGCCTCCGCAACGGGCTGATCCATCTCGCCGATGAGTGCTGCAAGCCCGCGCCCCAATCGTTTGCCCGATTTGTCTTCTGCCATGGTTCGCAGTCTTTCTGTTGGTCTTGGTTATGCCGCTTGGAGTTTGCGCTCGCGCTGGATGAGCTCTGATGCGAGCCGGAGATACGCCTGACTTCCCGCGCATTCGAGATCATACAAGATGGCGGGCTTGCCATGCGATGGCGCTTCCGACAGGCGCACATTACGAGGGATCACGGTGTCGTAGACGGTCTTACCCATATGCGTGCGCACATCGTCGACGACCTGATTGGCGAGATTGTTGCGACGGTCATACATGGTTAGTACCACGCCTTGGATCGATAGCGACGGGTTCACCGATGAACGTATTTGATCCACCGTCTTCAAAAGCTGGCTCAAACCTTCAAGCGCGAAGAATTCGCACTGCAATGGCACGAGAATGGATTGCGCCGCCGCCATGGCATTCAAAGTCAGAAGATTGAGCGACGGCGGACAATCAATCAGCACATGCGAAAACTGGCCTGGCCGAAGCGAAGCCAACGCATTGTGAAGCCGGAACACACGATCGGAAAGCGTCGAAATCTCCATCTCGAAGCCAAGCAAATCCATCGTCGATGGAAGAACCGAGAGATTGGGTACAGCGCTTGGAATGATTGCCTTGTCGATGGGCGCTTCGCCCAACATGACATCGTAAGACGACACTGTCCGGGCGTGGCGTTCAATGCCAAGTCCGGTGCTTGCATTGCCCTGCGGGTCGACATCGACAACCAGAACGCGCTCGCCAATCGCGGCAAGTGCTGTGGCCAAATTGATGGTCGTCGTCGTCTTGCCGACGCCGCCCTTCTGGTTTGCCACTGTAATGATGCGTACACCGCTGGCCATTGCCTGCTCCACGCGCTTGCCGTTCAAATCGCTTCGTTTGGCCGGAGGTTTGATATTTCGAGGATGGCTGCGTCTGCCGCCGTCCGGCTTGGATGTGATACCAAATCGAAGCGCCATTTGGGACGGCTTTTTTCGATTTCGGCCTCATATCCACGGCCTTTCAGAAAACATCCGCGGGTGCCGCTCGACAGCCAAGGATGCGTCATCTCAATCAGCGATGACAAGTCCGCCAATGCACGGGCCGTCACCACGTCAGGTGCTGGGGTATTAGGTACCACATCTCCAATGCGCTGCGGGAGGACCTGCATGTTCGGCGCATGTTTGGCCTTCGCCAGCTGCAAAAAGCTGGTCTTTTTCCGATTGCTCTCCACGAGTGTCACACGTGAGTCGTCCCGCTCGCCAAGACAGATCGCCAGAACCACGCCGGGAAAGCCACCACCCGAGCCAAGGTCAACCCAGTGATCGCCCTCGATACCCAGGGCGAGAAGCTGCGCGCTGTCCACGACGTGCCGTTCCCAGACTTCATGCTCGGTAGACGGCGCCACCAGGTTGATACGCGAAGCCCAAGCCCGGAAATCATGGACAAAATCGGTCAGCCGCGCGAACGTTTCACGTGAAACATTCAGACCACTGGCCGCGTTAAAGTCGTCTCGGTTCACGCGACACTCGCGGTGCGTGAAGTTTTCTCGGAACGCCCATTGCCACGCTCAGCCTGTATGCGCGCGATGACAAGCGACACAGCGGCTGGGGTCATACCGTCGATCTTTTGCATGGCCGCAATTGTATGCGGCCGACGCGCCTCGAGCTTCTGGGTCAATTCGTTTGACAGGCCGGGAATTCCCTCAAACGAAAAATCCCCCGGTATCTTTGCGTTCTCTTCACGACGAACGAAAGCAATGTCAGCGGCCTGACGTTGCAGGTAAACTGCATATTGCGCCTCAATCGCACCCCGCTCCCGCAAGCCGCGATCATGACGCGCCAGCGATGGCCAAACCGACATCAGCTGATCAATCGTGATATCCGGATATGCCAGAAGCTCATATGCCGACCGGCGAACGCCATCCTTGTTCAGCTTGATCCTGTGCTTTTCAGCTTCCTGAGGCGTCAAAGACAAGGACTTCGCTTCATCAGTCAACGCAGCCAAGCCATCCCGCACGGCGGTGAAAGCGGAAACTCGCTTCGGGGTCGCCAAACCGAGCTCGATAGCCATGGGCGTCAAACGCATGTCGGCATTGTCAACTCGTAACGACAGACGATACTCCGCGCGTGATGTGAACATTCGATAGGGCTCGCTGACGCCACGCATCGTCAGATCGTCAATCATCACCCCGATGTATGACTCCGTCCTGCTGAAGGTAACCGGCTCATCGCCCGCTGACGCGCGCGCTGCATTGAGACCCGCCACAAGGCCTTGGGCAGCCGCTTCTTCATAACCCGTTGTGCCATTGATTTGACCCGCCAAGAAGAGGCCAGGCATGACCTTGACTTCGAGTGCGCCCGTCAGCGCCGTCGGATCAATATGGTCATATTCAATTGCGTAACCCGGCTGCAGCATAGCGGCCTTTTCCAGGCCGGGGATCGTCTTGAGGAGGTCAAGTTGCACATCCTCGGGCAGCGAGGTCGAAATGCCATTTGGATAGACCGTGTCATCATCCAAACCCTCTGGCTCAAGGAAAATCTGGTGGCTATCGCGGTCTGCAAACTTAACGATTTTGTCCTCAATCGATGGGCAATATCGCGGGCCCACCCCTTGGATGCTGCCGGAATACATTGCTGATCGACGTAGATTGGCTTCGATCAATTCATGACTTTCCCGCGTCGTCCTCGTAACGCCGCAGTCAATCTGGGGGTTTGCAATCTCGTTTGTGAGGAAAGAGAACGGCACCGGGTTATCATCTGCCGCTTGCCGATCGAGCGAAGCCCAATCAATCGTTTTACCATCCAGCCGCGGTGGCGTTCCGGTTTTCAACCGGGCCATCGGCAGATTTAGGCGTCTTAGGCGGTCTGCGAGTTTGACGCTTGGCGCCTCACCCAGCCGGCCTGCCTGTATGCGCTTGTCGCCAATGTGGATCAGCCCGCCCAGAAATGTGCCGGTTGTAATCACCGTCGCGGCTGCAACAATTTCCGTGCCGTCGGACAACATAAGGCCACGAAGATGGCCGTTGTCATCGGCAATCAAATCCGCAGCTTCGCCTGCGATGATCTCGAGGTTTGATATCAAGCTGATCTCGCGCTGCATCGCTTTCCGATACAGTTTCCGGTCCGCCTGAGTACGCGGCCCTCGCACCGCCGGACCCTTCCGGCGGTTGAGCATGCGGAATTGGATACCCGCCGCATCAGCCACGCGGCCCATGAGACCATCCAGCGCATCAACCTCCCGCACAAGATGGCCCTTACCCAGACCACCAATGGCCGGATTGCAGGACATCACGCCGATGGTCTCAAATGAGTGCGTGACGAGCGCTGTGCGAGCGCCATAGGCCGCAGCCGCACGGGCAGCCTCGCAGCCCGCATGCCCACCGCCGACGACAATGACATCAAATTTCATGGTCATAGACTTCACCTCTAAGCGGCATGACTCGCTTCATCTGCATGGTCAACCACAGGACTGTTTCACGTGAAACAATGCGTCAGAATGCGCAGATCGCAGTCCAACACTGTTTCACGTGAATCATCGCTTACTTTCCGATGCAAAAGCTGGAGAAAATTTCACCCAGCACATCTTCAACCCCAATCGCGCCGACAAGCCCACCAAGTACATCCGCAGCCGCGCGGAGCCGTTCCGCAGAGATCTCCAGCGCTTCACCCGCGCTGAGCGGGTCGAGCAATTCAATCGCATCTCTCACGGCGGCCGCATGCCGCTGGTTCGCATAAGCCTTCATGTCCACCGCGCCGATCCGCTCGTGAACGTGCTTAGTCAGCAATGCCAACAAAGCCCCGACACTGACATTGTCGCGGACACTCAACTGTAAGTCAAAGTCGCTGTGCATCCCCGGCGAACCGCGCAAATCCGCCTTGGTATAAACGCGAACAATGTTGGCCGCCGTCTCCAATGGCTCGAAGGTCCCGCTCTCGGAAAGATGCAATACGAGATCAGCTTC
>JBCBHR010000096.1:0-6771 GCA_038525365.1 Pseudomonadota bacterium
TTCCCCAACAAGTTCGCGGTCTATCTGCATGACACACCATCGCGGCAATTGTTTGCGCGCACAGGCAGGGCGTTTTCGTCGGGCTGCATTCGTGTTTCCGATCCATTGGACTTTGCCGCCATTCTGTTCGGGCTCGATCAGGGCATGTCGCGGGGCAAGGTGGACGGGATCATCGCGTCCAGACGTACCCAGCGCGTCAACTTCAACGCATCCGTACCGGTGCACCTCGCCTATTTCACCGCGTGGGTGGATGAAAGCGGCGTGCCCTCGTTTTTTGCCGACGTTTATGAGCGCGACGACATGGTCTCGCGCCTGCTGTTCGCCGAAGTCTAAGCGCGGCAGTGTTGCCGTCCTGCCGCTGGTTTCCGGGCTGGTTTTGGGTTAACAAACCATGAACACCAGCTTTTTATGGATGGAAGCCATGGCTGATAAACCCGAAAACGTTGTTCCGTCGACGCTTGTTGACGCGGTACGGCGGGTCAAGATCGCTGCCGCTGAACGCAGCGACGTCGTCGTTGATATGAAGGAAGCGGATCGCGCACGGCTGGAAATCCTCGCTCAGAGCCTGCAGCCGGTATTCGACGACGTGCCAGCGGACGATGAGCGTTTTGACTTCGCCATCTCGTCCGGCCTTCAGCCGAGGCTATGGATCGACGCGACGGCGCATGTGATGATGGGCCGGGATAGGCGGACCTATCGCTTTGTCCGCGATACGCGCATGGGCCGGCTTGTTCTGGCAGAAGGGACTGACCCCGAGCCAATCGCCGAGGCGGTAACGACCTATATCGCCGAGCGCCTGCATGAGCGTGAATTGGCGCTGGCGGGCGATGATATCACGTTCCGGCAGTCGCGCGCAGAAGTGGCGACTGCTGACGAGCGAGCAACGACGCCCAGGGCAAAGCCGCCTGTCTCCATGCCGCGCGCTGCGCATCTCGGTGAGCCCGCTTCAGACAACGTCATGTCCAAGGCGGATCGCAAAAGCCAAACGGCGGTCAGCCGTGTTGGGCTGTGGCTTTTGGGCCTGTTTGTCGGTGGCGGAGCGCTGCTGTTGATCTTCCGCGATGCCCTGCTTGGCGGCATTCAGTAGAGCTGGTTTTCGTCGGTTTTTGACAGTGGCGACATTGCCCCCACGCTGGTGACCGACCACTCCTCGTGGGTGCAGCGAAAGCCCGTACGGCTACGTTCGATGTCGAAAATGTTGACTGCGGCAGGCGGTCGGTGGCCGCCCGGCGCTTCGCTTGCAGCAGGCACACCGTAGACCGGGACATTGTCCGCAATCATGTGGCGTTGTGGCAGATGCGTGTGGCCATGCAGGACCAGTTCCGCACCGTGTTGTTCGATGACGCTTTGAAACCGCCCAATGCCAAACAGGCGTTTGCGAGCCTTGGCGGCACCTTGGACCGGCGGGTGATGGATCAAAACCACGCGGAACAGTCCGTGTTCCTTGCCGTCCCTCAGATACGCAGCGAGCCGCTCGGCCTGTTGCGCCCCAAAGCGGCCAGCGGCGACAAAGGCGGGCGTCGCGACCGCGCTGGAACATCCAATGATCTGCACGGGGCCGCGCACGCGCGTATAGGGGAAACCGCTATTGTCTTTGGGCGCTGTTTTTGTCGCGTCATCAACCATCCACGCCGCCCACAATGGGAGCCCTTTCGTCATGGCGCGGGGCACATAGGCGTCGTGATTGCCGGGGATCACCGAAATATTGTCGGCATTGCCAAGGCTCCCCAGCCATGCGGCGGTGTTCTTGTATTCCGCTTCAAGCGCTAAATTGGTGAGGTCACCGGTGATGGCGATGTGGTCGGGCTGCAAATCCTCCAGCCCGTCTGTCAGTGCCCCGAGCGCTGCAACGCCCATATTCCCGGAGCGGTTGCTGTGCCAGTTCACATATCCAGTGATGCGCTTAGACAGCAGTTGGCGCCGCGCGACCGGCGGCAATGGCCCGAAGTGAACGTCTGAAATGTGTGCAAGTCTGAACCCCATGGCATGCATTTAGCGGGTCTTTGGCGCGAATGCACAGACCCCACTGGCGGGCTTGGCGAAAATGCGGCTATTGCTCGCGCCATGGCCACCAAGCTGCGCATGCGTCTGTTTCACATCTGGTTTTTGCTCACACGCCCGATGACGCTTGGCGTGCGCGCTCTCGCCTTTGATGCTCAAGACCGCGTCCTGCTTGTCAAGCACACCTATGTTGACGGTTGGCATCTGCCTGGTGGCGGCGTTGAGACCGGCGAAACCGCCATGGTAAGCCTCGCACGGGAGTTGTCTGAAGAAGCGAATGTGGAGGTTGCGCCGGGCACCGCGCCGACCTTGTTTGGCGTCTATCACAACCGCACCTCGTCACCGCGCGATCACGTGGTCGTTTATGTTTACAAGGATGTCGCGCAAAATGCGCCGAAGCTGGCTGATCGTGAGATCGTCGACGCGCGATTTTTCGCCGTCGATGACTTGCCAGCGGACACGTCGCCAGCCACGCGGCGACGCATCACTGAACATTTGTCAGGCAGCGCTCCGGCCGATCTCTGGTGACGGGAAACGCTCAGCGCGGCCATGTGGCGCGTCGAAGTCGACATCCGGGCCGACGGGCACAATCCGTGTCGGATTGATGCTCTCATGGCTCGCATAGTAGTGGCGCTTGATGTGCTCCATGTTGACCGTCTCCGCGATGCCCGGCTGTTGGTATAGATCGCGTGTATAGCCCCACAGGTTTGGATAGTCGGCGACGCGCCGGATGTTGCACTTGAAGTGGCCCACATATACGGGATCGAAACGCACAAGTGTCGTGAACAGACGCCAGTCAGCTTCGGTGATTGTGTCGCCCACGAGATAGCGGGATTGCGCAAGGCGCTCCTCCAGCCAATCGAGCGTTTCGAACACACCGGTGACAGCCTCCTCATAGGCTTCGGCGGTGGTCGCGAAACCGGATTTGTAAACGCCATTGTTGAGCGTGTGGTAGATGCGCTCGTTGACCGCATCGATTTCGCTGCGCTTGGCCTCCGGATAGAAATCGAGGGTGTTTCCGGTCAGGCCGTCAAACGCGGTGTTGAACATGCGAATGATTTCGGACGACTCATTGGAGACGATCGTGCCCTGCTGTTTGTCCCATAGCACCGGCACTGTCACGCGGCCTGTGTAGTCGGCCTTGGCCTGTGTGTATATCTGATGCATGTGCGTTGAGCCGAACAGTGCATCGCCATTTGCCGCCTCGTCGGTCTCGAATGTCCAACCGGTTGCGCCCATGAAGTGATGAACAACCGAAACATCGATGAGGTCTTCGAGACCCTTGAGCTTACGGAAAATAAGGGTGCGGTGTGCCCACGGGCAGGCAAGCGAAACGTAAAGATGGTAGCGGTCAGCTTCCGCCTTGAAGCCACCTTCACCCGTTGGGCCCGGTGCACCATCGGCGGTCAGCCAGTTGCGAAACGCGGAATCCTTGCGCACGAAACGGCCACCTGACGATTTGGTGTCGTACCATTTGTCGTGCCACTCACCCTCGATCAACAGGCCCATGGGTCTCTCCTTTGCAACGTAATGAAGCACATAGGGCAACGCGGTGGCCAATGCACGCGCGCGTCGATTGACGCACTGTTCAGCACCTGCTAGGCGCGCGCTCCATGATGACGGACCGGACATTGCGACGACGACGTTGAGCGGCAGATTTTTGCCCGCACCGATTCTCGCACTCCGAATTCCCTGTCCGTTGGAACCCAAAACATGACTGTCCCTTTGATCGTGCCGGAAACTGCCGTGCACGCCGATGCACTCGAAGCTCTCTATGCCGAGGTTTTTGGGCCCGGCGCCCATGCGCGGGCGGCGTTTCGCCTGCGCGAACAGGGGCCACACGACATGCGCTGCTCGTTCGTCACCGTGGGTGGGGATGATCTGGTGGGCGGCGTGCGTATGACGCAGATCTCGGTTGGCAGGGTCTCGGGATATTTGCTCGGGCCGTTGGCCGTGCAGCCCCGCCTCCAAAAGGCTGGCCATGGCAAGCGGTTGGTGGCGCAGGCGTGCAGCGCGGCCGAGCACTTGGCCGATGCGGCATTTGTGCTTCTGGTGGGTGACGCGCCCTACTATGCGGCGCTTGGCTTCGCGCCTGCGCCGCGTGGGCAAGTTCGTTTGCCCGGTCCGGTTGAGCCGCATCGTCTTCTTGTGCGTTCGCTCAACGGGTTTGACACAGCAAATCTCATCGGCACAGCGACGCATCGCAATATTACAACGCACGACGCCGGTTAGCGTCCTTCGCGGTACCACATTGCAGAAAGTGCAAGCATCAGGAGGCCAAGGCCGAGGAAGCCCGCAAAGAGCGACGTTTGGCTGACGCCTTCGAGCCGCGTTTCGTCCGTTGTCCGCAAGCCGATCCAGCCGCGACCATCGGCTTCCGCCGTGGAGCGAACGGGCAGAAGGTTCGGCACACGGAACTGGCCTTGATCGGTCACGAGCCGTCGCACGCTCCCGCCAATGGCATCGGCAACGGGTTCGAGCCGCTCGGTTGTGGAGATCATATCGGCAAACTCCGGTGCATCCGTTTGGCCCAAATGCGCCAGGGCGGTCAGGTCCCCGTTTTCAAGGCGCACAAGCCCGATCTCGTCGATATCGAGTGTCGCTTCGAAGAGCCCCGGTCGCACCTCGACCATATCAGCATCGATGACTTCGCCGGAGGGCGTAGTGACGCTTAGCGTCTCAGCGGTGTCGGCCATGGTTTGGCGACGCACGGTGAGCGTGCCGTTGCCGGTTTCTGAGGTGAGCGCCTCTTCTTCCAGGTCCGGCTCTTTCATCAACCAGTGCGCCAAACGCCGATAGAGGTTCACATGCGGCCCGCCGCCCTCAAACCCGCGCGCCCAAAGCCAGCCGTGGTCGGACAACATCAGTCCGACGCGGCCTTCCCCGAAATTGTTGAGGATCAGCAGCGGGTTGTCTTCCACCGACTGCATGACGGTGGTGCCTTCAGATGAGCCGACATTGATCGTTCGGAACCAACGGCCCCAGCGCGGCGGCTCCGATGCGCTGCCTTCCAGATCACGGGTGACGGGGTGTCGCTCGCCGTCATTGGTCAGACGCGGGAAATAGGCCGCCTCCACGATGTCGCCGGTCGGGCGCGCGGGTAGGGCACTGACGAGCGGCGTCAGCGCGATGGAGGTCTGGCTTGCAAACTCCGGCCCTGCCGCGACGAGCAACGCACCGCCATTGCGCACATATTCCGAAATGTAGTCGTAATAGAGCGTCGGCAGCACGTTGCGGTTTTGGTAGCGGTCGAAAATGATCAAATCGAAGTCGTCGATCTTTTCGACAAACAACTCACGCGTGGGAAACGCGATCAGCGACAGTTCACTGATCGGCGTGCCGTCCTGTTTTTCCGGCGGACGCAGGATGGTGAAGTGAACCAGATCGACGGATGCATCCGATTTCAGCAAATTGCGCCATGTGCGCTCGCCGGAATGTGGTTCGCCTGAAACAAGCAGCACACGCAGGTTTTCGCGGATGCCCTCAACGCGCATGAAAGCGCTGTTGTTGTTTTCCGTCACCTCGCCGTCGATGGCACTGACGGAGAATTCCACGATGTTGGCGCCAGCGCGGTCGAGCGTGATCTCGGCTGGAAACTGGTCGCCCGGTGAGGCCTGCTCCACCGCCACGAGTTCGCCATTGACCTTGACCTCAACCTCCACCAGACCGCCGGTCTCGGACGCAGGCATCTCGCCGCGATCAATCACCTGATAGGTCATCTCAAAAGGCTGGTTGACGATGGCGAAGCGCGGCGCCTGCGTGAGGCGGATTTGGCGGTCGTATTCGTCAGGCTGGCCGGTGATCAGCGCGTGAAACGGGCCTTCCAGATTGGCGGCCCCGGGGTCGGCTGGCACATCATGCACCTCGCCATCGGTGATGAAGATCGAGCCACCGACGCGGGACGCGGGCACATCACGCAATGCGCCCTGTAGTGCCGCGAAAAGCTCGGTGCTTGGCGCGCTGGTTGCGCCGCGCCCGGCCTCGACGACGCGCAAATCGAATTGCGGAAAGCGCGAAAAGCGATCCTGCAGGGTTTGGAGTGCTTGATCGGTTTGGGTCGTGCGATCCTGCAAAAGCTGGCTTTGGCTGCGGTCGACTACGACGGCAACCGTGGTTGGCAGCGCGCTGCGCTCCTCATTGACGAAGATCGGATTGGCGAGCGCGGCAACGAGCGCCAGCGCCGCCAATGAGCGCAGGATTGCACCGCGCAGGCGAAGCGTGAGAATGACGGCGGAAAGCGCCAGGGCCACGACGAGCGCAACCCAGACAGCGGGCCACGGGATCACGGGGTCAAAAGCGAGGCTGAAAACGTTCGAAGTCATCTGGTGTGCGCCATCCGCTCTTGCCTATTGCCCCAACCGTTCAAGGAGGGCTGGTACGTGCACCTGATCAGCTTTGTAGTTGCCGGTCAGCATATACATCATGATGTTGACGCCCGCGCGAAAGGCATAAATCCGCTGGAGCGGATCGCCGGACGCCATCGAGTAAAGCGGGCGGCCTTCCACGTCCAACGCCCAGGCGGACGCAAAATCATTGCCCGTGATCATGATCGGCGTGACGCCGTCGCCGCTGCGCACGGGCCGGTCGGATGCCTGTTCCTCATCGCGCGGCGTGGCTTCCACCCAAAGCGGTGAACCCGAATAACGGCCGGGGAATGTCTCCAAAATATAGAACGTTTTTGTTAGCACGTGATCATCGGGCACGGGCTCAAGCGGCGGCACATTCAGGTCCCGCAGGATCTCGCGCAGGCGTTCCGTCTCCGGCGTCGTT
>JBCBHR010000097.1:0-6746 GCA_038525365.1 Pseudomonadota bacterium
CTTTCCAGACGTCTCAGCCGCCATGGCCGACCGGTTTTCCACGCTGACTGCGCAACCCCATTGGGCCGATGGCGATCTGGGGCCGCTGATCAGCGCAAAGCAGGCGGAGCGCGTTGGCGGATTTGTCAGCGCCGCCAAAGCCGCGGGTGTGCCGGTGTTGGCCGAAGGCAGCGTTGATGAAGAGGCTCCATCAACGGGCCATTATCAAGCACCGGTGCTGTTTGGCGATGTGGATCGCGACACCGAAATGGCACGCGAGGAGGTGTTCGGACCCGTGCTTTCGCTGCTCTCCTTTCAAGATGAAGCCGATGCCATCACACTTGCCAACGCAACCGAATATGGTCTCGTGGCAGGTGTGTGGACTTTGGATGGAGCGCGTCAACACCGAGTGGCCAAACAGGTGCGCGCAGGCCAAGTTTTCGTCAATGGCTATGGCGCAGGCGGCGGCATTGAACTGCCCTTTGGCGGCTTCAAGAAGTCAGGCTTTGGGCGCGAAAAGGGCTTTGAGGCCCTGCGTGACATGAGCGCCACGAAAACCATCATCTTCAACCACGGGTGACACACGTCATGGGTGACAGACTGCAAGGCAAATCCGCGATCATTACCGGCGGCGGCTCGGGCTTTGGCGAAGGCATGGCAAAGCGCTTTGCCGAAGAAGGCTGTCGTGTGCTGGTGGCCGATCTGAATGAGAAGAGCGCAGAACGCGTTGCCAGTGAGATCGGAGAGGCCGCAATCGCGATACGCGCCGATGTGTCGATGAAATCCGACATTGAAACGATGATCGAAACTGCGATCGACGCTTTTGAGACCGTGGATATCCTCGTCAACAATGCCGGGTATTCGCACAAAAACGGCACCCTGCTGGACGTCACCGAGGATGACTTCGATCTCATTACCGACGTGAACATGAAGGCGATTTTCCATGCCACGCAATTGATCGTGCCTCACATGCGCGACAATGGCGGCGGCAACATATTGACCACGGCATCGACCGCCGGTTTGCGACCGCGACCGGGCTTGACCTGGTACAACGCATCAAAGGGCTGGACGGTGACCGCCACCAAGTCGATGGCCGTCGAACTCGCCCCTGACAACATTCGCGTCAATTGCATCTGCCCCGTGGCGGGCGAGACCGGGATGCTTGCGACGTTCATGGGTCAAGACACGCCGGAGATCCGTGAGCGATTTAAGTCCGTCATCCCGCTTGGCAGGTTTTCAACACCGCTCGACATCGCCAACGCGGCCTTGTGGCTCGTCTCCGATGAAGCAAACTTTATCACAGGCGTCGCGTTAGAGGTCGATGGGGGCCGATGCATATAATTGCATCTATCCCTCCAACGGGATTGAAAGTCTTTTTTGGTTTGGTCTCCTTGGATTTAGGGGACGGGACGCATGGATTATCTGGATCAGCTTGATTACACGTCAGACGAGTTGGCTTTCACCGACCCGCTGACCGGCCTTGGCAACACACGACGCTTTCTCGACAAGATGGAAAAGCTGCGCTCGGGCCGTGAAGACGATCCCGTGCCATTCGCTGTTGCTGTCATCGATATCGATGGATTCAAGCCGATCAACGATGTCTTTGGAAAAGCCGCTGGCGACGCGATCTTGAAGCAGGTGGGCCTGCGCCTGCGCGGTGCCATCGATGAGCATGCGACGGTGACCCGCATTGGCGGTGACGAATTTGGCCTGCTCATGCCGATGATGTTCACCGAGCGTCAGGCGGCTGAATTTGGTCGCACGATCACCGACATCATGTCCGCCCCTTTCGACATTGGCGAACGCACGGCGCGCATGTCCACGTCCATCGGCATCTCGCTTTACTATGAAGCAACCGAGACCGTGGAGACGCTGATCGAAAAGGCAGAATCCGCGCTTTATGCCGCAAAGAAAACCGGTCGTGGCCACGCCGTGGTCTACACCCAGGAGATGGAGGAGGCAAACCGCAAGGCCGCCATCATCGAGCAAGCGCTGCGCCGTGCCGTTTCTGCAGGCGAGATCGAACCGCACTTCCAACCGATCGTTGATTTGAAAACGCGCGAGACCATCGGCTTTGAATGCCTTGCCCGCTGGGTCGACCGCGATCTCGGATTTGTGTCACCCGGTGTGTTTGTCCCGATCGCCGAGGAACGCGGCATCATCACCGCGATGTCGAAGCTGGTTTTGCGCAAGGCGGCAGAAGCGGCGGCGCAATGGCCGGAGCCATTGTTCCTCGCGTTCAACCTGTCGCCATCCCAGCTCGTTGATGCGAGCACCGGACTTCAAATCCTCTCCATTCTTGAGCGCGCGGGATTTGATCCGCGACGGCTGGAAGTGGAAATCACGGAAACCGGCGTCATGACCGATCCGGCGTCGGCCACCAAGATCATCGACGATCTGCGCATGGCCGGTATCCGCGTGTCGCTGGATGATTTTGGTACGGGGCAGTCCTCGCTTGGTCGGCTGCGCGACATCAAATTCGACAAGTTGAAAATCGACCGGGCGTTCATCTCCGAGCTTTTGAACGACCGCCCGTCAGAACACATCGTCAAAGCCATCCTTGCCATGTGCGACGGCCTCGGCATGGATGTGGTCGCCGAAGGCATCGAAGAGGAAGCCATCGCAAGCCGCCTCATCGAGTTCGGCTGCGCAAACGGCCAAGGCTATTATTTCGGCAAGCCAGCCAATGAGGCGGAAACGCTGGGGTACCTGCGCGACAGCTATCGCGGCGCGATGCGCGTCAAAGTCGCCTGACGGTCACGCAACTTCCGATTTCGCCGACGGCAACCACTGGGCAATCTTTGCCTCCAAACGGTCCGGGCTGATGGGCTTTGGCAAGTAGTCCGTCATGCCAGCCTCCAGACATTTTTCCTTGTCGCCTTTGAGCGCATGGGCCGTCACGCCAATGATCGGGAGCGATGCATGGCCATTTTCGCGCAGCTTCTCGGTTGCTTCCAAACCGTTCATCACCGGCATCGAAACGTCCATCAGGACAATCGCGGGGTTCAGGTTTCCCACCGCTTCGACTGCCTTTTGGCCGTTGTCGACGATCTCGTAGGTGTAGTCGAGTTGCGCAAAGATTTGACCGTAAACCAACTGGTTCACCTCATTGTCCTCGGCGATCAAGACGTCAATGCCGTGACCGCGTTGCGGCGCGGATGACGGCGCTGCCTCTACAGACGCAACGCGCTGCGCTTCGACGGATGGCTGAGCCTTGGCCGGGGCCGGAGTGAGCACTTGTGGCGGAGCAGAGACCGAAGCGGGTGCAGGTTGCACGACTGGGGGCTGTGTTGGTTCGGCCTGGAAAGGCGCTTTGCGCATCGGTGGGACCGGCTTTGGTTGGGCGGTGGAACGCGCGGTCGATGCCGACAACCAAGCGCGTGCGGCTTCATCTTCAATGGTCGAAGTCGTGTCATCGTCTGTTTGCGAGCCATTTGCGATTTGCAGTGACGACACGATGCACTCAAGCAATTGCGAAGACCGGGCGGGCTTCAGAAGATGGTGGTTCACGCGCAATTCTTTGAGCGTCATCGGCTGTAGCGCTTGGTCAACCGATGTGAGCACGATGATCGGAATGTCGGCGGTATCGGCGTTGTTGCGAATGTGACGCACCACCTCTTCACCGGTCATTCCGGGCATCTGGTAGTCAACGATGACAAGGTCTGCGGGGGTGCCAAGCCGCGCCGCCTCGAAAAGCATGGACACACCGAGGTGGCCGCTTTCCACGGCGAAGGCATCAAAGGCCCACGCTTCCATTTGTTCCATCAAGATGTCTCGGTTGACCGGGTTGTCGTCGATGATCAGCACCCGTGAACCGGAGACGTCGACGGGCACGGTTTTGATCTTGCGAACGACGGTTTCGTCAACTTCGATGTCGATGGCGAACCAGAAGACTGAGCCCTCGCCAACCTTGCTGCGCACTCCGATTTCACCGTCCATCATCTCAACAAGCTTCGAGGTGATGGCGAGGCCCAACCCAGTGCCCTCGTGGCGGCGGGTGGCGGACGTATCAACCTGCGAGAACTTTTCGAAGATCGTGTCGACCTTGTCGGCCGGAATGCCGATGCCGGTATCTGTGATTTCGCATTTCAGGCGCCACTGATTGCCGATCTGCTCGCCGGAGACATCGACAAGCACGTGACCCTGTTCGGTAAACTTGACCGCATTGCCCATCAGGTTGGTGATGATCTGACGGAAACGGCCGACGTCGCCGATGAACACCTCGGGCAAATCGGGCGCGACGCGCGCGATCATCTCAAGGTCTTTTTCCTTCGCCTTGGTGGAAACAAGCGTGGCGACATCCTCGATGGATTCGCGCAGATTGAACGGGGCCGGATCGAGGATCATCTGGCCCGCGTCGATCTTGGAGAAATCCAGAATATCGTTGATGATGGTCAGAAGCGCGTTGCCGGACTTCACAATGATATCGGTGAAGGTCTTCTGCTTCTGATCAAGCTCAGACTTTGCAAGAAGCTCCGCCATGCCCAGCACGCCGTTCATCGGCGTTCGGATTTCATGGCTCATATTGGCGAGGAATTCGGACTTGGCGCGATCCGAAAGCATCGCCTTCTTTTCAGCTTCTTCCAGCGCCCGTTCCCGGTTGCGGATGTCGGTTATGTCGGTGAGTGTAATCGCAACATAGCGCTGATCGGCCTCGGTGATGACGCGCGATTTGTGAACGAGCCGTGCCCGCTCCTCCCCCTCTTCGCGGTAGTCTTCCTCGATCTCGATGATCTCGCCGGTTTCCAGTGCCTGACGTTCGCTGGCCTCAAAGAGTTCAGCGTCTTCGGCATGAACGTCAGATGCCTTCCTGCCGACGAAGTCTTCGGGTTTGCGGCCATGTAGGCGGGCAAACTTTTCGTTGCAGAAGACGATGGAAAGATCGCTGTTCTTGACGATGATACCGATGTCCAGCGAATCCAAGATTTCCTGTGCAAGGCGGTTTTTCTCAACCAGTTCATGCAGCGCCACCTCGCGACTTTTCAATTCGCTGATGTCGGTCAGCGTGATGGCGACGTATGATTTTCCGTTGTCCAACGTGACGCGGGCTTTGTTGACCAGGCGCGAGGCGCCGTCGAAGTCTTCTTCAAACACGATGGCCTTGTTGTCATCGAGAATTTCGCGCTCTTGCGCCTCAAACTCCCTGGCCATTTCATCATCAAAGTGAGCAGCCGCAGTCTTGCCAACAATGTCCTCAACTGTGGTGTTGAGGATCGACGCGTAAGCGGTGTTGGAGAAGACGTTGCGATGGCTGTCGTCTTTGACAAGGATCGCTTGGTCGATCGAATTCATCACGTCTTGCGCAAGCTGGTTGCGCTCGACAGCGTCTGCGAGCGCTTTTTCGCGATCCTTGCGCTCGGTGATGTCGAAATAGGTGATCAGGCGCTTGCCAGCGGCCAATTCCCGCACAGTGTAAATATAGGTTTTGCCGCTTTTCGTCTGCCGTTCCTCAGGCGCCGTGTTGCCAGCGCGAACCGTGCTCAAGCACTGCTCAACATAGGCTTCCCAACCGTCGGCCCCGTCGCCATACACACCTGCTTGGCGATTGATTTCCAGAAGATCGCGGAAGTGCGTCCCCTTCGCGAAGTCAGCCTCTTTGCTGTCATGCAAGCGATGGAAGGCGTCGTTGATGACAAGGCAATCGAGGTTCTGGTCGACCAACACAACGCCCATTTCCATGTGGGCAATGATCGCTTCCATGTCTGCGCGCAGTTCCTGGACATGCGTCACATCAGTCGTTGATCCGATGACGAACTTCGTGCCGTCGGAGGTTGTGACCGTATCCTTGTAGGCTACGCCATGCGACACCTTACCGTCGGATCGGGTCATCGGGCCGGAGAATTGTTTGCCGACACCGCTTCTGATGACGGCGCGGTCATCTTCCATGAAGGAGAGGCCTTCTTGGCCGAAGATATCGACGTCGGTTTTGCCAATCGAGGCATATTTGTCATTGCCGGTCGATTCCGCCCACGCATCATTGACGTAGCAAAGGCGCAGGTCTTCGGTTTTGGCGTACACCGCCACGTTCAAGCGCTCTAGAATGCGTTCGTAGAGCTCGTTTTGCCGGGAGGTCTCGCGCAGTTCTGTCACGTCGGTTGTCGTGCCGATGAGCTGACGTTTGCCGTCTTTGCCTTTGAGGAGTGACTTGCGGGCGACGGCATAGCGTTCGCGGCCATCGCCAGCGCTGATGCTTTCTTCAACGCGAATGCTCTCGCCGGTGCTGAGCACTTGGCGGTCATCAGCCATCATGCGGTGGCCATCTTCGCCGTAGATTTCGAAGTCGGTTTTGCCAATCGCATCAACATGCGAATTGCCGGACAGCCGAGCCCAAGCCTTGTTGGCATAGGTCAAACGAAGCTCTTCGTCCCTCGCGTAGATGGCAACTTCGACATTATCGAGTATTTCGCGGAAGATCGCATTCTCGTTTTCGGACGAGGCCAGCATGCTGTTGCTGCGCTTGATCTCCGTGATGTCACGGCGAATGCCGATGAAGTAGCCGTTTGGAAGCCGCTGATTGCGCATGGCAATGACGCGCCCATTGCCCAAGCGGATGTCGAACTCGCCCGCATCGGCCATGTAGTTTTGGTGCCACGCTTCGATCTGTTCGTCGCGCGTTCCGTTCGGGTTGCCGTCATGCCGGTGACCGCCGTCATACAGGCCGCCGAGGTAGTCGCGCAGGCTCGTACCCGGCTGCACGCTCTCATCGCTCAACTGGAAAATTTCGCGTTGACGGGCGTTTGCGATCACAAGCTTGTCGTCGGGATCTA
>JBCBHR010000098.1:0-6741 GCA_038525365.1 Pseudomonadota bacterium
GAATATGATCGATGCCCTGATCAAGCTTGTAGCGCACCCAAGCGCCCCCGCCCTGCCGCCGCAGCATCGCCGCAGTGCGCTCAATCAGATCGTCGAAGTCAAGGTAACCGCGCACGCGCTTCAGCGTCTCATAATGGCCGATC
Organism: Pseudomonadota bacterium; assembly: GCA_038525365.1. Taxonomy (GTDB): domain Bacteria; phylum Pseudomonadota; class Alphaproteobacteria; order Rhizobiales; family Rhizobiaceae; genus JBCBDX01. The sequence continues at coordinate 144 of JBCBHR010000098.1, forward strand.
AACGCCTTGGCGACGGTCAGGGCGCGCATCGTGTCGTCTGCTTCGCCAAGCGCCGCAAGAGCATGCTGCACATCAAGAACGGTCTGGGCTGCATGGCCGTGGATATCCTGATATCCGGGGATCGCGGCGCAGAGGTCTTCTGGCGTGAGGTTGTGGGTAGCAACGTCAAACCCTTTGTCTTCTGCGCCTTTGAGAAAGTGCTTTCTCAGTAGGAGAAAGCGGTCATTGGGATCGGCAATTGCTGTCCCTTGGATGACGCCTTCTGCAAACTTGATGACGGCTTTGCGTTTCAGTCGCTTGGCTTCCGACAGTAAAGCTTCAATGTTTTGCGCCTCCCCAAACCAAGGAAGCGGCCACGCCTGTTGGAGGATTGAAGCCTCGGTCGCATGCTCATCGACACCAAGCGCTTGGCGCACCAGCCTCTGCCGTTCGCTCGCCAATCCTGAACCGGCAAAGAACATTGCCAATTCGCGCCGCCTGGCAATGATGTTGGTCAGGAGTGCATCGAACTTCGCTTCGCCATGGATGGTAAGAATGTCATCGATGGCGTCAACGAGGTCCGGCTTTCGGGCCATGCCACCGAGCACTGCCCGTTTCGCCTCGGCGATGATCGCTTCGGCGCGATAGTCGTCGAGCAGCTCAAAGTGGCCCGCGACATTGGCTTCCAGTGGGAAACGATGAAGCAGGGCCTCACAGAAGGCGTGGATCGTCTGAATTTTAAGACCGCCCGGCGCTTCCAAAGACCGCGCAAAGAGTGTGCGCGCCAGAACCATCGTATCGCGCTTTGGCTCGCGCCCTTGCACGGAGACAAGCTCCTTGCGCAGCGCCGCATCATCCATGGTCACCCAACCGCCGAGCCGTTTGAAGATGCGTCCCTTCATCTCGGCGGCGGCAGTTTTGGTGTAGGTCAGGCAGAGCAATTTCGACGGATCAACGCCATCTAGCAGCAGGCGGATCACGCGGGTGGCCAGCACATAGGTTTTGCCGGAACCGGCGTTGGCCGACACGAAAGCTGACACCGCCGGGTCGGCGGCCAAGCGCTGGCGGGAGATCGTTTCATTGTCCGGTTTGACCGCGCGCGCTGCCTCAGCCATCGCCGTCTCCATTCGAAAGTGCCCACTCCTGAACGCGCGCCAGATGATCATAGTCGCCAGCATAGGCTGTCTTCTCCGGCATGGCGCGTGAGAGATAGGAAGCCGACGGATCGTTGTAGCTTTTCAGGAGGTCCGCGAGCTTTTCCCAGTCCCGCTCGGCTACTTCTGCCGAGGTGAACTTTTCCTTGGGGTCCGCATTATGCTTGGCGACCAGTGTTGGGGTAGCGGCGCCGCGACCGTCGAACTTCACAAACACGAGATCGCCGGGTTCGCGCGCTACAAGATCAGCAAATGCGCCGCGCTTCAGGAGCGCAGCTTCCAGCGGCAATTGCGGCGCAAAGCCGGTCTGGACCTGCTTCTTTGTTGCGTGCCCACCGGTTTTGAAATCGATGATGTCCACCAGCCCGTCGGTGCGCAGATCGAACCGGTCACCACGCCCGGACAGCGTCACGGCGGTGTCGGCGACCGGCGTGGCGCCCGCCCGCAATTCTGCAAATGCGCGCTCAACGTCCGCCAATCGGCTGCGCTCCCAATCCAACAGGTTCGGCAGGCTCGCCTCCATCCGCTTCCACCAGACCGCGTCGATGTCCTCTGGAAGTGTGGCCTTGTCGAACACTTGCCGCGCGATGACACGCATGCTGGCAAGCGCATCGACGTCAGCAAAGTCCACGCCCGCTGTGATGAACTGTTCGATGCAGTCATGCATGATCGTGCCGCGAAGCGCCGCGTCCGGCTCGGCGATCAATGGTTCTAGCGGCTGCAGTCCGAGCACACGCTTGGCATACACCGCATAGGGGTCGCGTCTGAGCTTTTCGATATCAGTGACGGAGAAATGCTTTGGCCGCGCAGAAACGGGTGGAGATGGATCGGGACGCTCCGCGGGGGCAATGGTCTGACTGTGTGTCAGCTGCGCTGCAAAACGTGCATAGACACCGCCGCGCGCATGCATCTCGCCGCTCAAGTCTGGCCCCGCCAGCGTCTCCAACCGCTGTATCCACCGCGACGCCACCGTCGGACTGCCGTCGCGGCGCTTCGCGCGTGTTAGCAAAACCCGTGGCGTGCCCATCGCCATCTGGAAATCATGGGCCGCAAGGCCAACCCGCCGCTCCGGCGGCTCCAGTCCAATTGCGTCTTTCATCGCGCGCGTGAGGAACGGGTCGTTTTCTGGGATCGCAGGCCACGTGCCCTCGTTCAAACTGCCGAGCACCATCATGTCGACCGCCTGAAGCCGTGCCTCAAGCGTGCCCCAAATCGACAGGCGCGGATGGCCACCATAGTCCGGCTTGATCGCCATGCTTGCCGTCAGAGCGCCAACAACGGCTGGCCATTCAGTAGCCGCCATTTCGGGCGAAAGGTCCTGTCCCAGCCACTGCTCAAAAAGACCGCGCAGGGCGTCACCGCTTTCGCTGTCATCATACAAGGCCGGATCGATCACACCCTCGTTCAACGCCAAGGCTTCAACGGCGGAGATCGTTGCATGCGCAAGCCTTGCCATCGGGACCGGCGACCCGCTGGCCTTCAAGGCGATGAGCGGCGCAAGCGCATCTGCGAAGCGCGCAGTCATGGCGCGCAAATCATTAGCCAGTTCAATATCGACATTGGGCAACGACGTCGCGCGCCGACGGCTGGTCTCGGGATCCTGATTCGCGCGGATGCCCGCCTCGGTCAGGTTGGGCAGCGCGGAGACCTCAAAGCGTTGCTTCTGGCCACGCAGCACAACCAGTTCGAACGCGTCTGCGCGCTCCGACGTGTCTGCGATCTTGCAAAGCGGGTGGCGAAGCAGCGACGCAAAGCTTGCAGCATCCGTATCGGTCAGCGCTATACGCATCACGAGCTCAAGAAGCACTCCGTGCATGGTGTTGGAAAACGGCGTTCCACCGGAGTCATCGGCGTTGATGCCAAAGCGCTGCAATTCCGCAGAAACACGGCGCGCAAGCTCGCGGTCCGGTGTCACCAAGGCGCAGGTGCTTTTGCCATCGGCAATGGTCTCGCGCAGCGCAGTCGCAATGGCGAGCGCCTCTTCGCGCGGTGTTTGCGCATGCAGGATGGCGACATCGGCCAGCCCATCGGGGTCGGGCATGTTGTCTGCGAGGTGCCACTGCGCGGTGACACTCGATGGCACCATGGCGCGCGCAACCCAATGGCGTCGGGCCGTCAATGGCGAGGTTGGCCCGCTCGGCCGCAGCACGGAAACCAAATCCCGCTGGCCCGCCTGTGCCAGACGCGCAAGCTTGCGCATGCCATATTGCGGATGACCGATAATGGAAGCCACATCGCCGATGCTATCCAGTGCATCGCGTGTTTCATTATCCATGTCGCGATCATAACCCGGCAAAACAACGGCACCGCCGGGCATCTGCGCGACCGTCTTGATCAAGCGCGCAGTAGCCGGAATGGTGCCCGTGGAACCGGCGACGATGATCGGATCTCCGGCCGTCATGTGCGAGAGCCTTTCGGTCTCGGCATCAAGCATCAGGTTGCGAAGCCGCGCGCGATCCACTTGACCGGTTCCGGCCAAATAGTCCGGCCACACCGTCGCGATGATCTCCAGGAACTGCCGTGTCAATTGCCACCAGCTCGGGACATCGCGTTCGGCTGCCTTTTCGATGGCGGAAAACGGGATGCCCTCCGTCTCCAACTGGTCAAGCAACTCGGCCAGATCACGCGCCATCCAGAAGGCGTCAGCCGTGGAAACCGGTGTGACAATCTCCTCGCCGCCATAAAGGTTGCGCTCTGCCGGGCGCAGTCGCTCGGCCCAGCGGGCAATGGCAGCACCCAGATAAAGCTGACGTTCCATCGGGTCTATGGCTGGTGGCATGGTGGCCGCGATCCCATCGCCGCCCGCTGCAAAAAACGCTTCGTCACTATCGAATTCACCAAGCGGGATCACGCGCGGCAGCAGCAGGGATTGGCCACCCAGATGATCCAGAAACGCGGAGCGCAACTCACGTGCGGCGCGCCGGGTCGGCACATAGATGCGCGCCCGCGCCAACACCATTGGGTCGCCGTCGAAACGAAATCCGTTGACGAGTTCGCCGTCGCAAAGCGCCGCTGCCAATGTTTCCAAAAAGGGAACACCGGGTTCAATCGTAAAAAAACTGGGCGCGCGGTAGCTGGCTACCGCGCCGGTCTGGCCGGTCATGCCGCCACGATGTCCATATCGCCATGAGTTCGCAAGTGCGCCTCCACATCGACAAGGCTTTGCGGCGTGCTGACCGTGTACCAATGGCCGTCATCCAGCACCATACCGTGCAGGCGGCCAGCGGCTATCGTCCGGTCAAAATAGACATTCAGCGAATGCGGAACAGCCTCAGCGTCCGCAAAAATGCGCGGATGCATGATCACAACGCCAGCATAGATATAGCCCGGTTCGCCTCCGATGGCGCGCGCCAGTCCGGTCCCGTCGGTGAAGACAAAATCCGTGCTGCCACTGTGGCCAGTGGCGCGTTCCTGCCTGACGACAAGCAGAAGCATGTCCATGCTCTGCGGATCAAAAGCGTCCCGCATACGCCCGATCACAGGCGTCGCATCCGGCTCCTCAACCCAAAATGTGTCGGCGTTCACGCTGACAAAAGGCGCTTCTCCAAGGTCGGGCAAAGCCCTGATGATTCCGCCAGCGGTTTCAAGGATTTCACCGCGCTCATCGCTTATCTGGATGTTCAAATCATCACGCCCGGCGGCGTGGGCAACGATTTGTTCGCCGAGATAGTGGATGTTGGTGACGCAAGCTTTGACGCCACCGCGCCGTAGATGATCATAGGTGCGATCCAGAAGCGTGCGCCCATTGACCTCAACGAGCGGTTTGGGTCGCTCCAGTGTGAGCGGGCGAAGCCGTTTGCCAAACCCGGCTGCGAGCACCATCGCCTTCATGTCGACGCCAATTGCAGATCATTGCGCTCAAACCATGCTCGCAGATCTCGCAGCGCTGGGTGGTCAAGCGAACGCGCCAGATAGGCCTCCACGCGCGGCACATGCGCCAGATAACCTGGCTTGCCATCGCGAACATTGAGCCGGTTAAAGATGCCGAGGATTTTGCAATTGCGCTGAGCCGAGCAAATCGCCGCGTCGCGTCGCAAATTCGCTTCATCAAAACCCGGATCGGCGCTGCGCAACGCGCAGTAATGGTCAAGCAGTGCGTCCTGCAGATCGGTCGGCACACTCACACGCGCGTCATGGATGAGCGACATCAGATCATATGCCGGAGAGCCGATCAGCGCGTCCTGGAAATCTATCAACCCGATGCGCGCTGTCCCCTCGGCTGCGGGATCAAAAATGATGTTGGGAGAGTGGAAATCGCGCAAGAGCAGCGTTGCCGGTGTCTCATCGAGCTGCGCATGCAGCGCGCGGATGATGGCCGCGTATTCCGCTGCCGCCCGCTCATCGCGGGATGGCAAATACCAGTCCGGCAACAACTGCGCTTCAAGGACAAACACATCGGCATCAAACGCGGCAATCCGATGCGTCCAGCCGTCAACGCTCACATGGTCGGGCCACTGCGTTGCGTGCAGCTGCGCCAGCGCCTCGACAGCCGCGCGATAACGGATTGGATCAGGCTCGCGGTTTGCATCAAGCACACCTTCGCGACCGAGGTCCTCCAGCAAGATAAAGCCACGCGCGGTGTCATAGGCATCAATGCGCGGAGCGCGAAAGCCACGCTCGCTCAGCAGGCGGGCAATCGCGACAAAGGGCTGGATGTCTTCGGCCAGATGCACGAGTTGGGAATACGGTTTTCCATCGCGCACGGGCGGACCGTCCGGCTGTTTTGGTGCAATCATCAAAATGCGTTGGGGGTCGCCCGCCGCGTCATGCACCGTTTCGTAACGCCGCGCAGACGCGTCACCAACCAACCGCGTGCGGTAGGCGTCTACCGCGCCATGGGCATCAAGAAAGTCACGCGCGGCCAGCGTTTCGTCGAACCGGTCGGCGATAGTGCTTGGTAAATCCAGCGTCACATCCCGCAAATCGGCGTCATCTTCGCAGGTTTCCAGCGAAAGACGGATCGCATCGACGGGCAGCGCGGATGGTGCCCGTTCGGGCCATTCGATAAGGCAAATCGCTTCCGCCAAAGCACCCTCAAGACCAATCTCCGCGAGTTCGTCGGCATCGCCAACGCGATAGAGATCGAAATGTGCGACCGGTGGGCTTGTCTCGTAGGTTTGGACGAATGTGAATGTGGGGCTTGGGACCTCGAGTGCTCCATCACGGTCACCGGCCATTTGCCGGATAAAGGCACGCGCGAATGTGGATTTTCCGGCCCCAAGGTCCCCATGCAGCGCAAAGCAATCACCGATGCGTGCGGCCATCGAAATGTCCGATGCCAATCGGCGCACAACTGCCTCGTCAAGGCGCGAAAACCTGCGTGTCACATGGGAGGTTTGACCCATGGCAGGCTCACGCAACGACGGTGTCAACGCCGAAACCAGCGGGGATGACGGGCAAAGTGATCGTCACCTCCGCGCCGCCATTGGCTGATGAGGCGATGGACACATCGCCGCCATGTAGCG
>JBCBHR010000099.1:0-6736 GCA_038525365.1 Pseudomonadota bacterium
GGTTCCAAAAAGCATAGGGCGTGATCGTCAAGACGCCCTATGCTTTTTGGAACCACGCGCATCGCCTTCATCACATGGGTTCTGGCAGTCTGTCGCGGCGCGGTTTTGGCGATATCAAAACCATGACCTGCGCGGAGTATGCAGCCGCACCTTTTGGTCGCAAACTGCGCTACCGGCTTTATCGCAATCCGTTCGTCCTGTTTGTGCTGGGGCCGGCCTACGTTTTTCTCGTCGAGCATCGCCTGCCGCTTGGCCAGATGCATGACGGTTGGCGGCCCTGGATTTCGACGATGGGCACCAACGTTGCGGTGTTGGCGTTGTGGTCGCTTATGATCTGGTTTGTTGGCTGGCAGGTGTTCTTCGCGATCCAGCTGCCGACCGTGTTGCTTGCCGCCATGGCAGGTGTCTGGCTCTTCTATGTGCAGCACCAGTTTGAAGAGACAATCTGGGAGCATGATGCCGATTGGACGTTGCATGAAGCAGCGCTCTATGGCTCCAGCCACTACGATCTGCCCCAACCGCTGCAGTGGCTTTCCGGCAATATCGGTCTCCACCATGTGCATCATTTGTCGAGCCGTATTCCGTTTTATCGGCTACCGAGCGTGCTGCGTGATCATCCCGAACTCTACGGCATCAACCGGATGACGATTGGCGAGAGCATCGCAACTGCGCGATTGAAGCTGTGGGACGAAGACAAGCGGCTGATGGTCGGTTTCGGCTGAACCGTCTCAACCTTGACTTGGCGCGCCGTCTCCAGCATACGCCCATCCATCAACGACGAGCTTGAACTTTCGAGCCGCCGACCGTGACATGATCACGGAGGTCAACACCCGACAGCGCGATGCGCCCTCGGGTGCATTTTGGCTTTGCGCGTTTGGGTTTGGCGTTGGTGATTGTTATCTCAGAGGTCAGGTGACCGAAGAGGACAGGGAACACGATGTTTGAATCACTTCAGGACCGTCTTGGTTCGATCTTTTCAGGGCTGACAGGCCGCGGCGCGCTTTCGGAGAAAGATGTCTCCGCTGCGCTGCGTGAGGTGCGCCGTGCGTTGATTGAGGCCGATGTGTCACTGGACGTGGTGCGCGGCTTTGTGGATCGCGTGCGCGAAAAAGCCGTCGGCATCGAGGTGCTCAAGAGCGTCAAGCCCGGCCAGATGGTCGTCAAGATCGTCCATGACGAGCTTGTTGAGACGCTGGGCTCTGACGCGGAGACCATTGATCTCAACGCGCCCGCGCCCGTCTTCATCATGATGGTGGGTCTGCAGGGCTCCGGTAAGACGACGACGTCCGCCAAGATCGCAAAGCGCTTGACCGAACGCGATGGCAAAAAAGTGCTGATGGCCTCGCTGGACACACGCCGACCCGCCGCGCAGGAGCAGTTGCGCCAGCTTGGTGAGCAGACCAGCGTGACGACGCTGCCAATCGTTGACGGCCAATCACCGGTCGAGATTGCCAAGCGGGCGCATCAGGCTGGCAAGCTTGGCGGCTATGACGTTGTCATCCTCGACACTGCGGGCCGCACGCATATTGACGAGCCGCTGATGGTGGAGATGGCGGATATCAAGACCGCCGCCAACCCGCATGAAATCCTGTTGGTCGCCGACTCGCTGACCGGTCAGGACGCGGTGAACCTTGCCAAGAATTTCGACGAACGCGTTGGCATCACCGGCCTTGTTTTGACACGCATGGACGGCGATGGTCGTGGCGGTGCCGCGCTGTCGATGCGCGCGGCAACCGGCAAGCCGGTCAAACTCGTTGGTGTCGGCGAGAAAATGGACGCGCTTGAGGAATTTCACCCAAGCCGGATCGCCGACCGCATTTTGGGCATGGGTGACATTGTTTCGCTTGTCGAAAAAGCTGCCGAAACGATCGACCAGGAACAAGCCGCCGCCATGGCCAAGAAGATGGCCGCGGGGAAGTTCGATCTCAACGATCTTTCCGCTCAGCTCGGCCAGATGGAAAAGATGGGTGGCATGGGCGGCCTGATGGGCATGATGCCCGGCATGGGCAAGATGAAGGATCAGATGGCGTCGGCAGGCATGGACGACAAAATGTTCAAGCGCCAGCAGGCCATCATTTCCTCAATGACGCCGAAGGAACGTGCCAACCCCGATCTTCTCAAGCACAGCCGCAAGAAACGCATTGCCGCCGGTTCTGGAACGAACGCTGCGGAGATCAACAAGCTCCTGAAAATGCACCGCCAAATGGCCGACATGATGAAATCCATGAAGGGCAAGAAAGGCGGCGGCATGATGGGCAAGATGATGGGTGGCCTGGGCCAGAAGATGGGCATTCCGGGCGCTGGCATGGGCGGCATGCCGGACATGGCGAATATGGATCCCAAACAAATCGCGCAGTTGCAAAAACAGGCCGAGCAAATGGGGCTTGGTGGTGGTGGTAGTGCTGGCGCGCCGAAATTGCCCGGACTTGGTGGGCCGAAATTGCCCGGGCTTCCGGGTTTGCCGAAGGGCAAGAAATGACCCCCGTAATGTCACCGATACCAGTCATCGAGACAGAACGCATGATCCTGCGCGGTTGGTGTGGGCATGACCTTGATGCGCTGGCCGATTTCTTCGGCGATGAACGCAACGGTGCGTTTATTGGCGGTACAAAGGATCGTGCGCAGAGCTGGAGACAATTGGCAACTTTTGCGGGTCATTGGGCGCTCATGGGCTTTGGCCCCTTTGCCATGACGTTGAAAGATGGTGGCGAGACAATCGGATACTGCGGTCCATGGGAACCTGCTGGCAAGCATGACGAGCCCGAGATCACCTACGGACTGCGATCCGGGTATCACCGGAGGGGCTACATGACCGAGGCTGCGCGCGCGTGCGTTGAATATGCCTTTGACCACCTCAAATGGCCGACTGTGCAGAGCTTTGTAGACAAGGGAAATTCTGCATCGCTCGGCGTTGTGCGCAAGCTCGGCGCAAAACTTGATTGCGAAACCACGCTTTACGGAACTGTGCCCGTTCAAATTTGGCGCTATCCCTCCTTGAAGTCGGCCGAGGTTACGGCATGACCAAGTTGACTGTTTTCATCCCCACGCTCGAAACCGAACGACTTATCCTGCGCGGCTTTGAGGAAAGTGACCTCGACGCGATGGCGGCGATGTACGCTGACGCGGACAACATGCGTTTTATAGGCGGCGCGCAGCCGGTGCACGAAGTGTGGCGGCGGATTGCGGCATCCATCGGCCACTGGGCCATGCGTGGTTTCGGCTTTATGGCCGTTGTCGAAAAATCGTCCGGCGATTTCGTCGGGCAGTGCGGGCCTCTGCGTCCGCATGCCTGGCCCGAGAACGAGATTGGATACTCATTTCGCCGAGACGCCCAAGGGCAAGGCTATGCCACCGAAGCCGCGCGCGCGTCATTGGCCTACGCCTATCGAGATCTCGGCTGGGAAACAGCGATCAGCGTGATCGATTCCGAGAATTTTGCGTCACAGGGCGTGGCCAAGAAACTCGGTGCGACCAAGGAACAGACGGATGTCTCCATATGGGACTTCACCGCAGACATTTGGCGGCACTTGCCGCCCGAAGACTTCTTCAAATCCAACCCTTCAACGTCATTGAATTAAAAGGAAAATCAAAATGGCACTGAAACTTCGTCTCGCTCGCGGCGGCTCCAAAAAACGCCCGTATTATCACATCGTTGTCGCCGACGTGCGCTCGCCGCGCGATGGCCGCTTCATCGAGCGTGTTGGCAAATGGAACCCGATGCTGCCCAAGGACGGTGCGCGCGTGGAAATCAATGAAGAGCGTGTGCGTCACTGGCTCGCCAATGGTGCAAAGCCGACAGACCGCGTTCTGCGCTTCCTGTCTGATGCGGGCATCATGGAGCGCGAAGCGCGCAACAACCCGAAAAAAGCTCTGCCCGGCAAGAAAGCGCAGGAGCGCATTGAAGAGCAGAAAATGAAAGAAGAGGAAGCCAAGCAGGCGGCCGAGGAAGCCGCTGCTGCTGCCGCTGAAGCCGAAACTGCACCCGCTGCCGAAGAAGCCCCGGCAGAAGAAGCAGCGGCAAGCGAAGAGTAAGCGCGCCGCACGCGCGGTCACACATGGTTAACCATCAAGCATTTGTTAACCTTGTTTTTTCTTCGTTTCGCCTTTTTAGTGCGGCACGAAGGGCGCAGATTTAAGGGCGGGCTTTGGCCCGCCTGACTGGAGATGGGTAAGATGGTTTCATTGCGTATGGCGGGCCTTGCGGGCCTCTGCATGGTCAGCGTCGCCGTTTCGGGATGCACAAGTTCGCGGATCGGGGCGCTGGAAACTCGTTCGCCCACCCCGCTGTCGCCCGCGCCGTCCGGCACGGTGACCAGCACACAATTGCCGCCACCAGCCCAACCCGGAACGCAAAGCGCTGCGGCGACGCAAACACCGGGTGGCTTTCCCGATGCACCGCAAACCCCACAACCATCCGGCGATCTCGTAACCACCGGAGATGGCGGTACGCAGCCCGTGGAAAACGTGACGACCACAACGTCGCCATCACCGAGCGTGACGGAGGTCGCGTCGGCGCCTGTGACCAAGGAATCCATGGGTGGCGTCTGGAATGCGTCATCGGGCGGGTCCAGCTGCCGGATCGCAACCTCGCTGACACGTGGCGGCAGCGATTTCCGGGCTGCATCGCTTGGCTGTGGTGGTGATCTTGCCAATGTCGGGTTTTGGAACCTCAACGGCAATCGCGTTGTTTTGAAAGACCGATCCGGCAATCAGGTTGCAACGCTTTTCCAAGCGGGCAACAACCAGTTCAACGGTCAGACCAATGGCGGATCGGCGGTCAGTCTTTCGCGCTGACCAAAGCCGCGTTAAACGGCTGTCATGCCGCAACGCATCATGCCGGGCGACAGTGTCGCCTCACGCTATATCGAACTGATTGAAGACGGGGTCATCGAACGTGACCCCGCTCAGGAAGCCATTGTCGAACAACTCGATGCACTAAACCTCGCCATCGGCAGCATGCGCCTTGCCTCGAAGTCCTCGTCGCTCGGTTGGCTCTTTGCGCGCAAGCAGCAATCAAACGACATCGTCAAAGGCCTCTACATTTACGGCTCTGTCGGGCGCGGGAAGACCATGTTGATGGACTTCTTCTTCCGCGCCTGCCCGGCCAAGCGCAAACGCCGCGCCCATTTTCATGAGTTTATGGCCGATGTGCATGACCGCATCCGGGCGCACCGTGCGGCCGTCAAGGCGGGGACAGCCAAGGGTGATGACCCGATCCCGCCGGTTGCGGAGGATCTGGCGCAGGAGGCCTACGTCCTGTGCTTTGACGAGTTTGCGGTCAATGACATCACCGATGCGATGATCCTGTCGCGGCTGTTCACGGCGCTTTTTGAGCGTGGTGTGGTGCTGGTGGCGACGTCGAATGTCATGCCTGACAATCTCTACATGGACGGGCTCAACCGGTCGCTTTTCATGCCCTTTGTTGACCTGCTGCAGCGCCATGTCATGGTGGTGAGCCTCGACGCGGATCGCGATTACCGCCTTGGTCGGCTGTCCAACACGCCGACCTACATCACGCCGCTCGGCCTCAAGGCCACCACCAAAATGAATGCCGTCTGGGCGAAGACCACCGGCGGTATGAAGGGTGAAGCGATTGCGTTGGAAGTGATGGGGCGGGATGTGCATGTGCCAAGCGCCACCGTCGATGCCGCGCGGTTCTCGTTTGACGATCTGTGTCGGACGCCTTTGGGCGCGCGGGATTATCTGGCGATCGCAAGGCGCTTCCGCACGATCCTGATTGATGATGTACCGGTTCTGCGCGACCGCGAGCGCAATGAGGCCAAGCGCTTCATCAATCTGATCGACACGCTCTATGACAGCAACACGCGGTTGATCGTGTCGGCAGCGGCCGAGCCGGACGCGCTTTATCAGGCGGCATCCGGCACGGAGGCGTTTGAGTTTGCCCGCACCGCCTCACGCCTGACCGAGATGCGCTCGGACGATTGGCTTGGCCGGGCGGTAGCGTGATGGCATGACCATGCATATCGCGCATGTCACCCTCGTGGTGTCGGACTATGATGCTGCGATCGCGTTTTACTGCGATGCGCTGGGGTTTTCCCTGTTGGAGGATACAGATCTCGGCGGCGGCAAGCGCTGGGTGCGGGTTGCGCCACAGGATGCGCAGACCGCGCTCTTGTTGGCGAAGGCCGATGGCCCGCAACAACAAGCCGCCATCGGCAACCAGACCGGCGGGCGCGTTGGGTTTTTTCTTCAGACCGACGACTTCGAGCGTGACCATGATGTGTTCAAGGACCGCGGTGTGGTGTTCATCGAAGCGCCGCGTCACGAGACGTATGGGATCGTGGCTGTCTTTGCCGATCCGTTTGGCAATCTTTGGGATCTGATCGAGCCCGCGTGAGCGCACCTCTGGCCAAGGTCGCATATACCATTGGTGCGTGATGGGGTTTACTCGACGCAGGGGCATCGGGGCAGGTTTTTTGCTGCGGATTCGCATTGCACTTTTATGCGCCGTTTATTGACGTTTACGTAAGAATTGACACCGCTAACCGATTGAAAAATCGACAAACGAAAGTTTCGGTTGATTTTCGCTGTTGCGTGAGTCAACTCCCCGTCCTCATATGGGAGGGGTCGCGTGCTCGCGCGTGTCTTCGCCTGTCTTCCTACTTTATGAGTTCACGGACGGTATTTCATGGCACGCAACAAGATCGCACTCATCGGCTCCGGTATGATCGGTGGCACCCTCGCACATATGATTGGCTTGAAAGAGCTGGGCGAC
>JBCBHR010000100.1:0-6636 GCA_038525365.1 Pseudomonadota bacterium
GGCTGGCGACAAAGCGTGTCATGCGTTGTGGACCCGGTGGGACATCGGGAATTGACAATGTGCCGGAACAGCTTTGAAGCGGCGACGCAAACAAACGCACATCGCTGACAAACTTCCCGTTGCAATCCCCATTGCCTAGGGTAACTCGGTAGGCGCAACCAACTGAGTTTTTCGGCGATGGACACTGAAGCGCGAGATCGCAGCCGTTGGACGGATGCATCCGGCGACGCAGCCGTTATCTATGATGATAACGGCGCGATTCGTGCTGACTATCTGGACCAGATTTCGAACGCGATTGCCGCTGGTGACGTGGCGCTTTTGTCATCCGCAGCGGAAGGTTTGCACGAGTCCGAGCTCGGCGACCTCCTTGAAACGCTGGATCATAAAGAGCGGCAGGATTTCGTCGCGCTTTTGGGCGAGCAGTTCGACTTTTCCGCGCTGACCGAAGTTGACGACAAGATCCGCAAGGACATCGTTTCGGCGCTGCCAAACGACCAAATCGCCATCGCCGTCCAAGAGCTCGACAGCGATGATGCCGTCTACATCCTTGAAGACATTGACGAGGACGATCAGGCGGAGATCCTTGCCAAACTGCCGTTTACAGAGCGCATTCGGCTTCGGCGGTCGCTGGATTATCCCGAAGAAACTGCCGGCCGCCGCATGCAGGCCGATTTCGTTGCCATTCCGCCCTATTGGACCGTGGGCCAGACCATTGACTATCTGCGTGACAATGAGGACCTGCCGCACAGTTTTTCGCAGCTTTTTGTCATTGATCCCACGTTCCGGCTCGTTGGTGCCGTTGATCTGGACCGAATGCTGCGTGCAAAGCGCCCGGAACGCATTGATGACCTCAAACGAGAGACCCGCCACGCGATACCCGCCGAGATGGATCAGGAAGAGGCGGCGCAAATCTTTGAGCAATACGATCTGCTTTCAGCCGCAGTCGTGGATGAAAACGAACGGCTTGTCGGTGTGTTGACGATTGATGACGTGGTCGACGTCATTCAGGAGGAAGCCGAGGAAGATCTGAAAAAGCTTGCCGGCGTCGGCGATGAAGAGCTTTCAGACAGCGTGCTCAACACCACCAAATCGCGCTTCATCTGGTTGCTGGTGAATTTGGCGACCGCGATCCTCGCGTCGGCGGTGATCGGTTTGTTCGACGCGACGATTGACCAGATGGTCGCGCTTGCGGTGCTCATGCCCATTGTTGCGTCCATGGGCGGGAATGCGGGCACACAGACGATGACGGTCGCTGTACGTGCGCTCGCGACCAAAGATCTCGACATCTACAATTCCAGCCGCATCATCCGCCGTGAACTGCTCGTCGGCTTTGTGAACGGGGCCTTGTTTGCAGTGCTCATCGGTATTGTCGCAACTGTTTGGTTCATGTCGCCAGGACTTGGCGTGGTCATCGCAATCGCCATGGTCATCAATATGGTTTGTGCAGCACTTGCGGGAATCATCATCCCACTGGTCTTGGATCGCTTCGGCGTCGACCCGGCAACCGCTTCTAGCGTTTTTGTAACAACGGTGACTGATGTCGTTGGTTTCTTTGCGTTTTTGGGATTGGCCGGGCTCTGGTTCGGCATATGATGGCTTAGTCGCTTACAGCGAAAATTGACTTTTACGTAAGAGTTTGAATACAACCGGCGCACCAAGTGGACGGCCCTTTCTGGGCTTCGGGACATATGAAAGAATTTTATACAATCACGGAGCTGACGCGGGAATTTGGAATTTCCACGCGGACCTTGCGCTTTTACGAAGACGAGGGACTGGTCAAGCCGGTGCGCCGGGGGCGAACCCGCCTGTTCCGCCCGGCAGATCGCTTGCTGATCAAGCAGATTATGCGCGGCAAGCGCCTGGGATTTTCCATAGCTGAGATCCGCGAAATCATAGAACTGTACAAGACGCCGCCGGGTGAATCGGGGCAACTCAAGCGGATCATTGAAGGCGTGGAGGGTAAGCGCGCCGAATTGCGCCAGAAGCGCAAGGACATCGAAGACACGCTCGCCGAGCTTGATCAGGTGGAAGACGCATGCATGAACCGATTGGCCGAACTCAGGGTCACATCCTGAAGGTTTCGTCGGTCAGAGCCAGCGCCTGACTTTTGCGCAATACACCGTGTAGGCATCGCCAAATTGCGCCGTCAGATGCGCTTCCTCGCGGATGATGGCGAGCCGTTGCGTCAGGTATCCGTTGAGTGGCGCCAGCAAAGCCAGCCACAGATTGCTCGATATCAGGCCAATGCCCAGGATCAGCATGACGTTTGCCACATAGATTGGATTCCGGCTGAACTGGAAGACGCCGCCCGTGACGAGGTTATCGCTTCTGCGGTGGGGTAAAACTGTTGTTGCGCCGCGTGACAAGGTTGCCATGGCGAGGAGGTCAATTGCGACCGCAACCACGACGACTGCGACACCGAACCAAAACGCGAGTGTCGCCGCGCCCCCAACCAACCAAGGCAGTGGCGCAAACCATTTCAGCGCATAACCAACCAAAAACGACACCAGTAGCAGCACCGGCGGCCAAGGGAAATTGTTGGGCTTGTCCGCAAATTCATTCGTCATCTTCGTTCGTGCGACCTCGCAACAAAGGTGAACCCGGGTTCTCCAAACCAACTGTTATGTCAGCGGTGCATTGACGCGTCACATCGGCGATAGCGGGGTCGTCAACTGTGAGGTCACCCGCTAGCAATGGCGCTTTCAACCCGTTCTGTTGGAGCCTGATATCGGTACAGGCGCAATAGGCGATGCAAAAATCGGCACCGGCTGAGCCAAGGCAATTTGTTTCGCACGCATCCAAAAATGGGTCGTCTGGTATCAAGTCGTCCGCCACCATGCGCGGCTGCGGCGGGACGAAAAGGGTCGCTATATAAAGCAGGCCTATGAGCACCGGTTGATGCAACATGTAGTAGGCGAGCGACCTTTGCCCGATCCATTGCAGGCCCTTTGTAACATTGGATGAGGCTGCGGAAGCCATCATCGGGACCGAAGCGAATGCAGGCGAGCGCGCAAATGCCATGCCGACCAAAATCGCCGCGAACCACGGGAACAGCGGAACATAGTCATTGGAGGGCCGCACAATTGTGTTGAGGCCGGTCCAGCCAAGAATATCGCCGTTGAAAACATCTGACGCAAAAATCGACGGCACGAAATAGGTCACAAGCGCGGCGGCAATCAACGCCCACCACGGAAAACGCAGGAATGCCAGCGCAACCAGGCTGCCGAGTGCGATGTGGTGCAGGATGCCGAAGTAAACGAACGTCTGCGGCGTCGCAAACCATGTCGCTATGCTGATAATTGCCGCCGCTCCAGCGACCAACACCCAACGGCGTGCGAACTTAGCCCAAAGCATGTGCTGGCCATGCGCAAGAACAACACTGACGCCGACCAGAAAGAGGAAACTGGATGCGATTAACCGCGCAAATGTCCGCATCGTGCCTGTGACCGGCATGCTTGGGTCGACATAGCCGAAGAACGAAAGATCCCACACGAAGTGGTAGATCGTCATGGCAACGAGCGCCACGCCGCGGGCGATGTCGATCAAAGGGTAGCGCATGGGTCTATCGCTCATGTCATTGCCGTCCACCGCGCCGTGCAAGCATAAGCCCGACGATCACCAGCGTAAGCGCAATCCCCGTTTGTGGGCTCGGCTGCTCACCAAGTAACAGTGCGCCCAGAATGATGCCGAAGACCGGGATCATGTTCACTGACAATGCAAATGTCGAATACCCCACGGCATTGATGAGGTAAAACCGCATCACATACGCAATACCGGTCGGCACCAGCCCAAGATAGACAAGCGCCATCAGCGCATTGCTGCTTGGCATTGTGGGCGCGCCATCGACAATCAACGCAATCGGCACCAAGACAGCGCTGCCTATCGCCAACGCGAGAAATGCCAGCCGCACAGATGCAATCGGAATTTTGCGGATCAGGATGCCTGCCGTGACATAGCACAAGGCACCACCAAGAGCCGCCAATTGCGAGAGCGTGTGACGCCCTCCAAGTTGTGCCAATGCGTCTCCGCCGACAATCGCGAGGACACCGGCAAAGCCGCACCCGACTGCAAGCAATTTCCAACCGTTGATGCGGTCATCCTGTGTGAAGAAGTGGCTGGCCATCAATGCGAGGAACGGCCCGACGCCCATCAAGAGTGAAGCCACACCGGCGTCAATCGTCAGTTCCGCCCAAGCGATGAGAAAGAACGGGATCACTACGTTCAGCACTGACATTGCGATGACCAGCAGCCAGACATTCGTCGTCTTGGGCAGTTCGATGCCCGCCTTCAGCGCAAACGGAAGAACCGCGATGCAGCCGATTGCAACCCGGATGGCCGCGAGCCACAAAGGCCCGGTCTCCACGACGGCCACCTTGATGGCGACGAAGGCCGATGCCCAGATGACCGCAATCATCAAGAGCATGGTGATGTCGGCGGGCGAGGCCTGCCTGATTTGCGTCGTGGTTTGGTTCAGCCTGCCCATGCGTTTCGGGCTCCAGATTATCCGTGACGTGCATGCCCGTCGCAGCGGTTGTTCACAAGTGCGCGGATGCTCTGAAACCGGATGTGTTTACGTTCTCCAAGGCGCGGTCGAGATCAAGTCATTGAAATCATTGGGTGATCGATCCTGCGGGGTCGGCTGCTTTAACGATTTGTCCCAATTCGGCCACATTTCTTATTGTGCGCCGCAGCGAGCATGGGTATACGCCCGCATCGTGAAAACGGGATGGAATTCGAATCTCCATGTATGACGAAACGCGCAAACCAACCTGGAACGTGACCTTTTGGGCGCTTGCAGGTTTTGCACTTGTCGCTGCCGCCGTTTATTTGGCCGGTGCCGGAAACCCGGAAGTTGCAGTCGCAGAGACACAGCCCGTCGGCTGACCAAAACAAAATCACACAGCCCCCGCCTGGCATTTTCAATGTCGGACGTCGCACATCGCGCGTCGGCTGCAGCTTTGGGGCTGTGCTTCCACCCTCCGTATGATGTATCTGCGTATGTCGCGGGAGAGGTCATGGGGTTGTTGGGTGTTTCTGTCCGTCTTTGAACTTTACAAAATCGGGATTGGCCCATCCTCATCGCATACGATGGGACCGATGGCAGCCGCCGCACGTTTTTTGGATACTTTGAAGAACGGCAGTTGGCCGCGCCCGGAAGGTGCCGTGATTTCGCGCCTGCGCGCATCACTCCACGGCTCGTTGGCCTACACCGGCGTCGGCCACGCAACCGACCGGGCCGTTATTTTGGGCCTTGATGGGGCAACGCCGGACACGATTGATCCGGATGGCATGGGGTCACGTCTCGAAGCGGTGCGCGCACAGCGCAAGGTGGAGCCGTCGGGACATCCAGCCTATGATTTCGACCCGGACAGCGACCTGATCTTCGACAAAAAGCAGGCACTGCCTGGCCACCCCAACGGATTGGCGTTTGAAGCGCGTGATCGCGATGGCCGAACTCTGTTCCGCGAGATCTACTATTCGATCGGTGGTGGGTTTGTTGTCACCGAGACCGAACTTCAACGCCGTGTGGTTGAGCCGGGCGGCGAAGTTGCACCTGATGTGCCATTCCCGTTCAAGAACGCCAGCGAGATGCTGGAAATGGCGGCATCGTCTGGCCAATCAATTGCGGACATGAAGCGGCAAAATGAGTCCGTGCGTGGAAACACGGCCGAAATTGATAACGGGCTTGATGGGATTTGGCGGGCCATGGACGCCTGTATTGAGCGTGGCCTCACGGCGGAAGGCACGCTGCCCGGTGGTCTCAAAGTGCCGCGTCGCGCCCGCAAGCTTGCAGAGCAGTTGGATAGCGAACTTGGCCTGAACAGCCCCAATCCGCTGCAAGCCAATGAGTGGCTCGCCGCCTATGCGATGGCCGTCAATGAGGAAAACGCGGCCGGTTCGCGTGTCGTCACCGCGCCAACCAATGGCGCGGCCGGCGTTGTCCCGGCGGTGCTAAAGTATGCGACTGAATTCATGGGTCATCGCAATCCAGCCGACATTCGCAGGTTCCTTTTGACGTCGGCCGCCATTGGCGGGCTCATCAAGCACAACGCCTCCATCTCCGGCGCAGAGGTCGGCTGCCAGGGCGAAGTTGGCAGCGCGGCGGCCATGGCAGCGGCGGGGCTTGCGGCGCTGATGGGTGGCACGCCCGAACAGATCGAAAATGCGGCAGAAATCGCGCTCGAACACCATTTGGGCATGACCTGTGACCCGGTTGCGGGGCTCGTGCAAATCCCTTGCATCGAGCGAAACGGAATTGGCGCTGTGAAAGCCGTCACCGCCGCATCACTCGCTGTTCGCGGCAGCGGCGCGCACATTGTGTCACTGGATGCCTGTATCGAAACCATGCGCCAAACGGGTGCGGATATGAGTGACAAGTATAAGGAAACCAGCCTCGGCGGTTTGGCAGTCAACGTGCCGTCCTGTTGAGGCCATGCGCCGCAGATCGACGTTTCGGCTGTGGATCGACCCACATGCAACTTGACCATTGACCGTCCTAGGTCAGATCACTGTCCTATGATGCATCTGATCAAGCTTTGCGTGGGTGTCGAGACCGTTGAGGACCTGCGCGCGTGGATTGACTACCGGACCGCTCAAAGGCGGGCCAATGGTTTGCCCGGCGAGCAGTTTCACACC
>JBCBHR010000101.1:0-6584 GCA_038525365.1 Pseudomonadota bacterium
GACATGCTGACGGTGGTAATCGTGGGTTCATCCGACAGCAGAACCGTCAAAACCGGCGATGGCCGCGAATGGGTTTACACGCCGCGCGGTTACAGCGGAAAGCAGGGGACACTCATGCGATGACCGTTCATTTTATCGGCGCTGGTCCCGGCGCGCCTGACCTCATCACCGTGCGCGGTTTGCGGCTCATCGAGCGCTGTCCGGTGTGTCTTTATGCGGGCTCGCTGGTGCCCGAAGAGATCGTGCATGCTGCCCAAGATGATGCGTTGGTGATCGACACTGCGCCCATGCATCTCGATCAGATCATGGCCGTCATCGAAGCGGCCCATGCAGAGGCAAAGGATGTCGCGCGGGTGCATTCCGGCGATCCGTCGATCTACGGTGCGGTGGCGGAGCAGATGCGGCGGCTGGATGCTGCAGGCATCCCATATGATGTGACGCCCGGCGTACCCGCTTTCGCGGCGGCGGCGGCGCAATTGAAAACAGAACTCACGCTCCCCGAAATCGCCCAGACTGTCATCGCCACTCGCACCGGTATGAAGGCGTCTTCCATGCCCGACGGCGAGCAGTTGGAGATTTTGGGACAGTCCAAAGCGACGCTCGCGATCCACCTGTCGATCCGCAACCTTGACTACATCTACCGCGCGCTAGAGCCGTTTTATGGTGCTGACTGCCCAGTTGTGATTGCTTATCGCGCGACGTGGCCGGATGAACTCTACATCAAGACGACGCTGGCGGACATGAAGGACGAAGTGCGCAAGGCGAAGATCACGCGCACCGCGCTTGTGCTGGTGGGCAAGGTGTTCGGTGACGTCGAGTTTCGCGACAGTGACCTCTACAATTCTGAATTTGCCCATGTGCTGCGCAATCGCGGCAAGAAGGCGAAGGCCGATGGCTGACGCGCGCATCGAGGCGCATGTCGCCAAGGTGCTGGCGATCGTCGACGCACTGAATGTATCCCGGTTTGTAGTGACCGGCGGGCCGAAGTCGCGGGCCTTCGCAGTCGCATCGCGCGAAGCCTGCGCCCACTATATCCGAACCATGCTGCAAGAGGGCTTTTGCTGCTCCACGATTGTTCACCGGGCATGGTTGAAAGCAACACTGCTGATTGAGATTTGGGAAGCCGATGACCCCGAGCCGACGCTGACGGGCGTGCCTGACACGCTGCTCGTCTGGCGTGAAACGTGACCATTTCACGGCAGCCGCTTTGAGGCCATGTTTAGGGTGAAACCCTCCGTCACATTTCGTGATCGGAGGAACTGACATGGTCCGAATTCTCGCTGCGGCTGCCTTGGCTTGCACTGTATCCACTGCGGCAGTGTCCGCCACTTTTGAGCCCGACAGCACCATTGCGCGCGTCATTGTGTTCCCGTCGGGCGCGCAGGTTGTGCGCGTTGCGGAGCTCGACCTTTTGCCGGGTGAGCATCGCGTGCTGGTCGATGATCTGCCCGCCAACATTGATCCAGCGAGCATTCGCGTCAAAGGCGTCGGCGAGGCTGCCGTCACGATCTCGGGGGTGAATGTGCGCACGATTGTCACCGGCGACACATCCGATCCGGCTCAGCGCAAGGCGCTTGAAGAACAGATCAATGCGCTAAACGATGAGATTAACGCGCTCAACCAGGCGGTGAGCGACATCAACACGCGCCGCCAATTGTTGCAGACGCTTTTGCAGAATGCGGCGGGCGGGCGCGGCGAAGATGGGGCGACGATTGACGCGTCCGCTTTGACCGCAACGCTGGATGTGGTGGCCCAACAGCTGGATGGTCTGAACACGGAGACCACCCAAACCCGCGCTGCCCAGCGTGAGGCGCAGGAAGAAATGCAGGACCTGCAGCAACGCCTTGCGCAACTCGCTCCAAGACAGACGCAGCGAACCGTGGTGGAAATCTCGGTTTCCACCGAAGCCGAAACCGGCCTTGCTTTCGACATACAATACAATGTTCGAGAGGCCGGATGGCGGGCGATCTACGATGCGGCGATCTCGGTCAATGACGGGATCGATGATGCGACCATGTCCGTCACGCGCCGCGCGCTGGTTCAGCAAGCGACTGCTGAGTCTTGGGACGATGTTGCGCTGACGCTTTCGACCGCACGTCCAACGGCTTCGACGGCGGCGCCCACACTGAGCGCCAACATCATTGACGAGCGCGATCAGATCGCCCTCAAGCGCCGCGAATTGGAGAGCCGCGCCACTCAAGAGACCCCTGGCGTTTTGGCGATGCAGAGTGTCACGGCGGAGACTGGTTATGCTGCTGACGCGGCGGAGATGGCGCCTGCGCCAGTTTCCACTGCGGAGCAGGCCGCGGTTATGCGCACCGGCGGGTTTCAGGCGACGTATGAAATTGCAGGCAAAGTGAGCGTCTCCAATGCGCGCGAAGAGAAGTCGGTCTTGATCGGGGAGGACGAACAGCCCGCCACAATCATGGCGATGAGCGTTCCGCGTCTTGATCCGGCCGCGTATCTCGTGGCTGCGTTTACGCTTGAGGGTGAGGCGACGTATCTCCCAGGCGAGGTGCTTGTGACGCGCGATGGAACCTATTTGGGCCGCGGGCGCATGCCCTTGCTTTCACCCGGCGACGATCACGAGCTTGGCTTTGGCGAGGATGACTTTGTGACGGTGGAACGCGTTGAGCGCGATCGCAAAACCGGAGAGACGGGTATCTTGGTCTCGTCGAATACCGAGACACGCGATGTCAGCATCAGCGTTACCAACAAGCATGGATTTGCGATGCCTGTGCGCATCGTTGACCGCCTGCCGGTGAGCGATCACGAGGATATCAGGGTCGAAGCGCTGCCCGGAAACACCGTGCCAAGCGAGACTGATCTTGAGGGTCAGCGCGGAGTGGTGGCGTTTGACCTCACGCTTGGGGCTGGCGCGAGTGAGGACCTGAAAGTCGGCTATCGTGTCACTTGGCCATCAGACATGCAGATTTCTTCGGTTCAGTAAGACGCGCCGTGTCGTGCGATCATGAGGACGGGCAGCGCGAGTGATCGCGCTGCCTCGATTTTTGCGTAGGCACCGGCACCGCCGGAGTTGCGGCAGACGATGTGGGTGATCCCGTTCTCGCGAAGCATCTGCGCTTCTTCGATGGGGTCGCTTGACGGTCTGCCAATCAGCACGGAGTGCTTTGCAAAGGGCAGTAGTGCTGCGGGCGGATCGACCATGCGGATCACGAAGTGCACATCGCTGCGATTGGCGAATGGCGTGATGTGCTGCGACCCGAGTGCGAGCAGAACGCATGCGTTTTGAGGGATGGCGGCCACTGCATCTGTAATGGTTGGCACGTGCAGCCAGTGGTCGCCAGCCTGCCTTTGCCACGGCGGTCGAATGCGCGTTTCGAGTGGCACGTTGACTTGCGCACACGCCGCTATCGCATTCGCGCTGATCTGCTCGGCAAAGGGATGTGTGGCGTCAATGACGCGTGTGATATGTTCCGCGCGTAGGTATGCCGAAAGCCCCTCAACGCCGCCAAATCCGCCGATGCGAAGACGTCCCGCGACTGGCCTTGGTTCCTTTGTTCGTCCGGCCAAGGATGTGATCACCGCGTCTGTGCCGTGACATGCGACAAGCTCCTTGGCGAGTGCTGCCGCTTCGCGCGTGCCGCCGAGAATGAGGATGCGCTCAGTCATGAAATCCCGTTTGCGCGCGGATTCCGCCCTGTCGATCAACGATCACAATCTCGATCTTTATCGGCGCGCCGCGCACGACTTCAAGCGATGATTCAAGTGCCTTACGTGCGATTGAAACTGGTAAGTCAATCGTATTTCGATCAGCGATTTCAAGGGCTTCAGCGGCCGTATTGGCAGATTGAATCGCGTCTCTCATGTCTTGATTCAAGCCTTCGGCAACTGAAATGTTGGCGAGGAAAGCCATATCGACCTGACTGCGCGCCGAATGCAGGTCGAGGTGGCCCTGCGCCAGTTTCGTTATCTTCGCAAAGCCGCCCGCGATGGTCAGTTTCGGAACCGGATGCGCGCGCAGATACTTTAGCAGGCCACCGGCGAAATCGCCCATGTCAAGAAGAGCGATTTCCGGGAACTCGTAGATTGCCCGCGCCGCGTCTTCAGAGGTTGAACCGGTGGCGCCGAGGATATGGTCGAGGCCCGCTGCGCGCGCGACGTCAATGCCGCGATGGATCGAGTGGATCCATGCTGCGCAAGAAAAAGGATGGACGATTCCGGTTGTGCCGAGGATGGAAATGCCGCCCTTGATGCCGAGGCGCGGGTTCCAGGTTTTTTCCGCAATCGCTGCACCGCCGGGCACGGAAATGGTAATCGCGAAGTCGGGTGCGGTCTCATACGCCGTTGCCACTGCTCTCACGACTTCGGTCATCATTGAGCGCGGTACGGGGTTGATGGCTGGCTCACCGGGCGGCAGGGGCAGGCCTGCTTTGGTGATTATCCCGACACCTTCGCCCGCGTGAAATGTGATGCCCTTTCCCGGTGGGTTGGGTTTCACGCGCGCGATCACCATAGCGCCGTGCGTCACGTCCGGGTCGTCGCCTGCGTCCTTGATAATGCCCGCCTCAGCATAGCCCTCGCCCATTTGCTCGTGCGCCAATGCAAATGCCGGTGTCTCGCCCTTCGGCAGCGCGATCTCCACCGGGTCGGGGAATTCACTTTCGAGCAAAGCGGTCAGCGCCGCCTTGGTTGCCGCCGTTGCGCACGCGCCTGTCGTCCAGCCCCGACGAAGCTGGCCTTCCGGTTTTCGCAAACCGGCATCGTCTTCGTCGGTTTTGGGTGGTGTCGCTTGCGTCATCAGTGGCTTATAGGTGACTGGGAATATGATCGGAAGAACACAATCACTGTGAGCCATTCGTCACGCATTTTTGCCCAACGGGGTGCGATGCCAGAGCTGCTGCCGGGCCATGTTTGGCTCGTGGGCGCAGGTCCCGGCGATCCGGGCCTTTTGACCATGCATGCGGTCAACGCGCTGAGCCAGGCCGATGTGATCGTATACGACGCCTTGGTCGATGAACACTGTCTCGCTTTCGCCAATCCCGATGCAGTTCATGAATTTGCGGGCAAGCGAGGTGGCAAGCCCTCGCCGAAACAGCGAGATATCTCGCTGCGCCTTGTCGACCTTGCCCGCGAGGGAAAGCGCGTACTCCGGTTGAAGGGTGGTGATCCGTTTGTGTTTGGGCGTGGCGGTGAGGAGGCGTTGACGTTGGCTGCCCATGGCGTCCCGTTTCGCATTGTGCCGGGCATAACGGCTGGGATCGGCGGCTTGGCGTATGCGGGTATCCCGGCAACGCATCGCGACACAAACCATACTGTCACGTTTCTCACTGGGCATGATGCCAGCGGCATTGTGCCGGACGCGGTCGATTGGGATGGCGTTGCCAAGGGTTCGCCGGTGGTCGTCATGTATATGGCGGTCAAGCATATCGGGCCGATCACGCAAAAGCTCATGGCTGCTGGGCGCCGCGCCGATGAACCGATGGCATTTGTGACGAGTGCCGCGAGCGCCAATCAACGTGTCTTGGAGACCACGCTTGGAGACGCGGCAGCTGATGCGCAAGAGCATGGCGTCAAGGCACCGGCGATTGTGGTGTTGGGTGACGTGGTTCGGCTGCGAGCCGGGCTGGATTGGATGGGCGCTTTGGCCAAAGGCCGTGTGCTCGATGGTGACCCGTTAAACACGCGCATAGCAAAACGCGACGAGGCTGGCTGAGATGAACGGCTTCATGGTCGCTGCGCCGCATTCCGGCAGTGGCAAGACCGTTGTGACGCTTGGCCTTCTGCGCGCCTTGAAGCGGCGCGGGATGCCACTGTCGCCCTACAAGGCTGGCCCGGACTATATCGATCCCGCGTTTCACCGCGCCGCAAGCGGCGAAACGTGCGTCAACGTTGATCCGTGGGGCATGCGCCCGGCGCTCATCTATACGCTTACTTCCGCTGGTCGTACCGACTGCCTGAGGATCACCGAGGCGATGATGGGTCTGTTTGACGGCGCACAAGACGACACGGGCAGCGCTGCGGATTTGGCTGCCATGCTTGGGCTTCCGGTCGTGCTGGTGGTTGATGCGTCACGCATGGGCCAGTCGGTGGCTGCGCTCGTCAATGGCTACCGCAGTCATCGACGCGATGTCGAAATCGCGGGCGTGATCTTGAACCGCGTCGGCAGCGCGCGCCATCGGGCCATGCTGGAACGAGCGCTTGCGCCGCTTGGTGTACGCATTTTGGGCGTTGTGATGGGCGACCCCGCGCTGCAACTGCCAAGTCGGCATCTCGGTCTGGTGCAGGCTGGTGAGCACGAGGCGCTGGAGGCATTCATCGAGGCGGCAGCCAATGCGGTCGAGGCGGGCTGCGATCTGGAAGCGCTTATTGCGTTGCCGTTGTCGTCTGATCCGAAAAAAAACGTATCGGCAAATGTGCTCGCGCCGCTCTGCATCGCAGCGCTCATGCCCGCGCGAAAGTGTTTTGCTGCCGCCAAAGTCGGCGCATGCAATTCCGGATAACCGCCCGGCAGGAAAACCGCATCGGCGTCCACATCGGGGCTTTCGTCGGCAAGGGGCGAGAAGAACGAGAGCTCCGCACCTTGTTTGCGCCAGCCCTCAAGCAAATGCGGATAGGCAAAC
>JBCBHR010000102.1:0-6572 GCA_038525365.1 Pseudomonadota bacterium
GCAGTGCCACTATCGTGAGTGACGGGAAGCCGCTTCACGTCGCAATCCATTCCGAGCCACCCGAGAGCCCGAACACCGCTTGCGGGGAACATGGCCTCATCATCGAGGCTTACGCCCCTTCGGTTATAAAGTGCCGCAGTTCACACGCTGTGGTGGTCACTGCCCAAGCACTTGCCCTAAACGGCAGTGCAACAATCCACACCGAACCGGATACGAAGGCCGGGCCTGACCCGCCGAGGCTCATTGTGCGCCACGCCATCTCATCGAAAGCACTCAGACCTTGGCACGCACACAGGGTCTGGAGCCGGTCTGCGCGTGATCTTGGGCCTTACGTTCCGCGCTGGAAACGCGAGGACGGCTGACCTGTGCGCCTCAATAGAGGCGCACCAGACCGACAAGACGCCCTTGAATGTCCACGCGGTCCGGCCCGAAAATACGCGTTTCATAGGCGGGGTTTGCCGCTTCAAGCGCAATCGACGCACCCTTGCGGCGGAAACGCTTCAAGGTAGCTTCTTCTTGATCGACGAGCGCAACAACAATGTCACCGGGATTGGCGGTGTCGGTCCGCTTGATCACGACTGTATCGCCATCCAGAATTCCGGCGTTGATCATCGAATCGCCTTCCACATCGAGAGCGTAGTGCTCGCCCTTGCCGAGCATGTCAGGTGAGACAACGACGCTGCGCGTAAGGTGCTCAATTGCCGAAATTGGCACACCGGCCGCGATCTTGCCCATGACAGGGATACCATCGGCGGAACCGAGCACCTTGCCAACATCATCGTTCGCACTGCGCAGCCCATTGAAGACCGGCTGCGGCTTGCCCTTGCCCCCCTCGACTACACTTGGCGAGAAGCCGCGTTGCACGACGTTCGAAGCCGCCATCGATTCAGGCAGCTTGATCACCTCAAGCGCACGCGCGCGGTTTGGCAGGCGGCGGATGAAACCACGCTCCTCCAGCGCCGTAATAAGCCGGTGAATGCCGGATTTGGACGCTAAATCGAGCGCATCCTTCATTTCATCGAAGGATGGCGGCACGCCGGTTTCCTTCAGGCGTTCATTGATAAAGACAAGTAGATCGAGCTGCTTGCGCGTGAGCATAGTTTACCCCGGAATCAGACATTTCGTGAACAGACGGTATCTGTTCTATATGTGTTCCGCAATGGTTTATTTTCCGTTTAGGTGAAGCGTCGGCGACTAGAACGCGATGATTTTCACAGGATCACCCTTGGCGTACCCTGGATGGTTCGCGGGAACGTCAATCAGTGCATTGGCGCGGCTGAGGTTCATCAACAGGGACGAGTCCTGATCAGTTAGCACACGAACCTCTGCGACACCCGCAGCGATGTCGCTGATTTGACCACGCATGAAGTGGCGTCGAGGTCCGTTTTTGGGGATGTCGGTCGAGGTGATCGCATTGGTCCGCCCGAAATCTGGTGGCTGACTGGTGAGCGCGGCGATGAGTGGGGTGAGAACGACCCGCGCACACACCAAGCTCGAAACCGGATTTCCGGGCAGACCAAGGATGCGCATGTCACCGAGTTGGCCAAACATCAGCGGCTTTCCGGGCCGCATGGCGACCTTGTAGACGTCAAACCGTGCGCCCTGCGCGCTCAGGACCGGATGTATGAGATCGTGGTCGCCAACAGATGCGCCGCCAAGCGTGACGAAAACATCGCATTTCGCAGCCTGCGCATCGAAAAGCTTTGTGGCGATGGCGTCTTCGGTATCACGCGCGATGCCGAGATCGATTGGTATTCCGCCAGCGCGCGTGATCATCGCCGCAACCCCGACCGCATTTGAGGCCACGATTTGCCCGGGGTGGAGGTTGCTGCCCGGTGGCGTCAGTTCATCGCCGGACGACAAGATGCCAATTCGCGGTTTGCGATAAACCGGCAAGTTGGCGTGATTTCCTGCCGCAGCCAGTGAAAGGTCGATCGGGCTGAGCTGCCGTCCACTGGAAAGCAGCGGGTCGCCATATGTGAAATCATACCCCGCATGTCGGATGTATTGCCCACGTTTGACAGGCGCGGTGGCCGCGATTGCGGTTTCGCTAAGCTGCTTGGCATTTTCCTGAATGAGGATCGCGTCTGCGCCGTCGGGCACCGGTGCGCCAGTGAAGATCCGCGCGGCTTGACCTTCTGCAATTGTTTGTCCGGGCGGAGCGCCAGCGGGTATGCTCGCGACAACCTTGAGTTTGGCGCCGGGAAGGGCGCAATCGCTGGCAGCAACGGCGTAACCGTCCATCGCGGACACGGCAAATGGTGGCTGGGTGCGTCTGGCGATAACATCCTCTGCAAGCACCCGGTCGAGCGCTTCGTCCAGCGTGGCAGTTTCAGTGCCCAGTGGCGCCGCACCGCCCAAAACGCGGGCAAGTGCGGTGTCAAAATCAAGCAGCGTGGAGGTTCTCATTGCGATCAGTCGGCGCTATCGGGGCGCAAGAAATCACCAGATTTACCGCCGGTCTTCTCCAGCAGCCCAATCGGTCCAATTACCATGTCCTTCTGCAGTGCTTTGGCCATGTCGTAGATCGTCAGACACGCCACCGAGCAGGCTGTCAGTGCTTCCATCTCCACGCCGGTTTTGCCGGTGACAACCACAGTCGCTGTCACGTTCAATCCGGGCAAGGCTCGGTCCGGCGTGATCGCCAGTTCAACGGATGAGATGGGGAGGGGGTGGCACAGCGGGATGAGCTCATGTGTCCGCTTGGCAGCCATAATGCCTGCAATGCGTGCCGTTGAGAAGACGTCGCCTTTTTTCAGTTGACCCGCTTCGATAGCTGCCAGTGTGTCCGCCATCATGGTCACCGATCCGCTGGCGACCGCTTTTCGGCGCGTGTCGGTTTTGGCCGACACATCCACCATGCGCGCTGCCCCTGTGTCATCCAGATGGGTCAGCTTTTCGGCCATGGGCTTCAGGCAACCTGTGCCTGGCTGCGCGTCAAAAGCGTTTTGGTGGCTGCCGCCACATCGTCCTGACGCATCAGGCTTTCGCCAACGAGGAAAGTATTGATGCCGTGTGCCGCGAGGCGCTCGCAATCGTCATGGGTGAATACCCCGCTCTCACCGACAAGTGTATGGCTGTTGGTGTCCACCATGGTTGCGAGCTGCTCGCTCGTCGCAAGATCGACTTCGAATGTGCGCAGATTTCGGTTGTTCACCCCGATCAGCTTTGACGACAGTTTCAGGGCGCGGTCCATCTCTGACCCATCATGCACTTCGATCAGAGCGTCCATGCCCAATTCATGGGCTGTGTCTTCCAGTTGCCGTGCAAGATCATCGGATACGCTCGCCATGATGATAAGGATCGCGTCCGCGCCCCAAAGGCGCGCTTCATAGACCTGGTATGCGTCCAGCATAAAGTCCTTGCGCAAGGCGGGCAGCGCACATGCCTCACGTGCAGCGCGCAGAAAGTCCGGATGACCTTGGAACGACGGCGTGTCAGTCAAAACCGAAAGACAGGCCGCTCCACCATCTGCATAGGCTCGGGCCAGTGCTGGCGGATCAAAGTCCTCGCGGATCAGACCCTTGGAAGGGCTCGCCTTTTTGATCTCGGCTATGAGCGCGTAGCCGCCTGCATCCGTTTTTGTGCGCAGTGTCGCATGAAAGCCGCGGGGTGGTGCAATCTCCGCCAATCGCGCCTTGAGCTCGGCCAGTGGCAAAGCTGTGCGCGCGGCTTCGATTTCGTCGCGCTTATAAGCTTCAATTCTGCGAAGGATATCAGCCATCTAAACGCTTTCGTTCGACACGCGCACAACGGTATCTAGCACGGATTTGGCAGCGCCCGTGTCGATGGCTTTGCGCGCTTGATCGATGCCATTTGCTAGTGTGTCAGCAAGACCTGCCACCTGCAAACCGGCTGCCGCGTTCAGGCATGCCACATCGCGATAGGCCGACGGCTGACCATCCAGCACAGCACGCAATGCCGCTGCGTTTTCCTCCGGTGCGCCACCGCGCAAATCATTCAAAGACACCCGCGCCAGCCCCACGTCCTTGGGGGCAACACTGTAGGTCCGGAGCGCACCGTCGCTCCATTCCGCAACCTGTGTTTCGCCCGCTGTGGTGAATTCATCGAGGCCACTGCCGTGCACCACCATCACGTGCTCCGAGCCAAGAGCACCGAGGACTTCGGCTAGCGGCTCCAACCATTGAGGCGCAAACACGCCGACGACCTGTCGCTTGACGCCCGCTGGGTTCGACAGCGGCCCGAGTAGATTGAAGATGGTGCGTGTGCCCAATTCAACGCGCGATGGGCCCACATGGCGCATCGCGGCGTGATGCATGGGCGCGAACATGAAGCCAAGGCGAGCATCATTGATGCATTTGGAGATCGTCTCCGGGCCAATCTCGATGTTGATGCCCAGCGCTGCCAGACAATCGGCAGCACCTGATTTTGAAGAAAGTGAGCGGTTTCCGTGTTTGGCAATCGTGGCACCCGCGCCCGCGGCGATAAGCGCGGCGGCGGTTGAAATATTGTACGTGCCCGAATTGTCTCCGCCGGTCCCCACAATGTCGATGGCATGATCGGGCGCGGAGACCGGCGTCATTTTCGCGCGCATCACGCTGACCGCGCCTGCAATCTCATCCACAGTTTCGCCGCGCACACGCAACGCCATCAGGAAACCGGCAATCTGCGACGGGGTCGCGTCACCTGACATCAGGACATTGAACGCGTCGCTTGCTTCATGCCGCGAGAGCGCTGTGCCGTCAGCAACCTTGGCAATGAATGGTTTGAGAGCGTCCAAAGAATTCACCTCTGTGGTGTGGTGGCGTGGAGCAGATCAGAGACCGGAACCCTGACCCAGCGCAAACTGAATGGCCTGATTGTTGACGGTCACGGGATACTCGTTCTGCAGCTTGCCCACCAATTGTTGGAGGATGTCGTTGCCAAACCCTTGGGAGACCAAGGCGTCGATCTCGGTCTCGGTTTCTGTATCGACGACCGGGTTGGTGATCGCCGTGATGCGGTATGCAAAAAGCCGCTCGCCGTCGCCACCTTCGACCACGCCCGTCGCGTTGGGGCCCGGGTCGAACAGCGCCTGAACGCCTGAGCGTCCAAGGTCCGGGTCATCCGCATTTCGCGTCAGACCAAGCTTTTGGAGGGCGCTGAAGCCGTTTTCCTCTGCGACGACATTTGCATCTGGTTGGCTTGCAAGTGCTTCGGCGATCGCCTCGGCTTGTGCCTGCATCGCGTCATTCAATTGCGCACCGCGCCAGTCTTCGACAACCCGTTCGCGCACTTCATCCAAGGTCCGGTCGCGCGCATCTTCAATGCTCGTGACCTCGTACCAGATGAAGCCGTCGCGTCCGCTCGCGATTGGGGGGTTTTCAACGTCGGTGTCAGCCGTGAAGACCTCGTTCAGCAATTCCTGCGGTTCTGGCAGATCAACGGCTTGTTCCTGCTTGTCGCGCCCGCGGGCATCAATTGCCTCAATTGTGATGATCTCAAGCTGCTGTGCACCGGCTGCTTCTTCCATCGAAGCGCCTCCAGCCCGCGCGTCCTCATAGGCGTCGCTCACCGACAACAGCGTGTCATTGGCTTCGACAATGGCGAGGTCTTCGCGGATTTGGCTCTCCACCTCTTCAAATGGACTGACTGCCTCCGGCTGAATGTCAGATACCCATACCAGAACCGGCCCAAAGAGGCCCTCCGTCACGTCGGAAACGGTGTTGACCGCCTCAAGTCCAAAGGCCACTTCGGCAAGACCCGGATCGGTCATCTGCGCCTGTGTGAATGTGCCAAGTGTGACGTCGCCCATTGTTCGCCCGGTCTCGGTGACAATGGTTTCAAACGTTTCGCCGGCCAGCAGACGGTCACGTGCGGCTTCCGCATCCTCGGTGCTGCCGAACACGAGTTGAAGCACGGTCCGACGCTCAGCCTCGGTATATCGCGCCAGATTGGCCTCGTATTCGTCGCGCACGGTTTGCAGATCGATCCCGTCGGGGTCAGAGATCGCAGACGCGTTAAGCTCGACATATTTCAAGCCGCGATATTCGGGTGCGCGGTAGCGGGCGAGGTTTTCCTCAAAATAGGCCGAAAGCGCCTCATCGGTTGGGTCATCTGGCTCTGTGATCGATGACCGTGGGATCTCGACCAGCACCGCGTCACGGCTTTGGCCGCGATGAAGGCGCAGCGTCTGGCGAAAAAATTGCGGCATCTGCATGCCATCGGCTGCTGCTTCCACAACCTGTTGGCGCACAGCGGCACCTTGGAGTGACTGGATGTAGTCATCTTCGCTCATGCCGACCTGCTGCAGCACAAACCGAAATTGGTCGCGGCTGAACCGACCATTGACGCCATGAAATGCGGGCTCTTCTGCAATCAAACCGGCGATGCGGTCTTCGGACATGCCAAGCTGCATTTCGCGCGCCTGCTCATCCAGCACGACACCGGACACCAATTGGCTCAATACGCGGTTTTCGATCCCAAACAGGCGGGCCTGTTCACGGGTGAGCCGCGTGCCCGCGTTCTCAGACAGGTCGATAAGCTCACGCTCATAGGCCAAACGGTACTCCGTTGGAGAGACGGTGCTTTGGCCAGCCGTCAAAACCGAACCCGCATTCAAGCCGACAGAT
>JBCBHR010000103.1:0-6547 GCA_038525365.1 Pseudomonadota bacterium
ACTCTTGATGCCCGGACCGCGCAACCGCATTGCCGCGCCCTCGGTGAGGCTTTCAACTTGAATGATCAGTGTCGTGGAGCGATCCGGATATTCCTGCGTACCGAGCGCGAACATCGACAATGGCGGCAGTTTGGCCGCATCGGACACAACCGCAAAAGCGGCTTCGCCATGCGTGTCCGCCATTGGCGCGCCGGTGTGGAATCCAATCCAGCCCTTTACTGTCGCGGTGTTGGCCGCATGGTCAAGCCAAACGGGCGAATCGGCATCGGCAAGCATCTGAAGCAGCGCGGCGGTGGCCGGATATATCGGTGTTGGAGCGTCCGCGCAGGGCTCAATTGAATGCACGGTTCCGGGACGTGCCAATGCCTGCATGACAGCTTGAAAGACGCGCTGAGCATCATGAACCGGCTCTTCGAACCCGCCTGTCACCACCGAGACTTGGTCGGTTTGCGTGCCCATCAATTGTCGCCTCGCACCATGGTGAAGAAGTCCACCTTGGTGGCTGCAGTCTCTGCCGCCAACGTTTCGTCCGCCACGTCTTGAACTTCACGAAGAGGCGCGATCAGCTTTTCTTCAATGTCTGCTGCAAGGTCTGGGTCTTGCGCCATCGCATCAACAACAGCGGCGACGCGCGCCTTGGCCTTGTCGCGACCCAAAATGATTGCGTGACCAATTGCGCCATCGTCGAGCTTCACCGTTGCGCGCGTTGCCGTCGCTTCGCCAAAGTTGAAAGGCGCGCCACCGCCACCGATCCGACCACGCAGGGCAACAAGGCCAATCTCAGGCCCACGCACCATTTCAAAGGCCGGATCAATGCCGAGCTTATGCCACTGCTTGGCAAAGTCCGGCCACGACGCCAACGCAAGCGTGCGCATGCGATCCTGACGCGCGCTTCGATCCGGGTGCTGATTGTCAGTCTCAGTCATGATTTGTCGATTTGTATAGACAACTATATGTTTCGTGATACAGCTATTCTCAGCTCATGACAATCGTGTGACGGGCGGGCAGGGTACCGTGAACGCGCAACCACAAACCCACATCGACCGCCGACAGGGCGTCGCGCTTTGGCGGCAGATCGCCGATGCCATCCGCAATCAAGCGAGCCAAGGTCTGGCCGATGACACTGGCCGGCTACCGCCCGAGCAGGCACTGGCAGACCGTTTTGATTGCAACCGGCACACGGTGCGCGCCGCAATTCGCGCGCTTGTCGATGAAGGCGTTTTGCGCGCCGAACAGGGACGCGGAACATTTCTGCAAGATGTCCGTCGCCTCACCTACCCGATCAGCCGCCGCACGCGCTTTTCCGAAGGCCTTGGATCGCAAACGCACACGATTGAGCGCAATCTTCTGGCGTCAGAACTGGAACCGGCGACGCCAGCGATTGCCAAAGAACTGCAGTTGCAATCAGGCGACACCGTTTGGCGACTTGAAACATTGTCAAAGGCGGACGGGAAACCGGTAAGCCGCGCGACGACATGGTTCGATGCGGCGCGGTTCTCAGATATCGCGGCATCATTCCAAGCGCACGGGTCGGTGACGAAAGCTCTCAAAGATCACGGCGTCGATGATTATCAACGCGCCTCCACAGCCGTCGAAGCAACTCTTGCGCAAGGTGCCGATCTCGACGCGCTCGGCCTGTCACCCGGCGCGGTGGTCTTGGTCACACGCAGCGTCAATGTCGATATGGATGGCAGGCCTATCGAACATGCGATCACGCGGTTCGCTGCCGACCGTGTCACACTCAATATCATCGACAGTCAGGCACCCTCGCCCGACCGCCAAGACTAGCAGCACCCCATCACCCCATGCGCGCTGACGCATATGCGCCCGGGCTTGCCGGGAAGACAACGACACGATTTCCGTTAATGAAAGTGCGGTGCTGCACATGTGCATGCACCGCGCGCGCGAGCACTTGGCTTTCAACATCACGCCCGATTGAGACGTAATCCGCAGAGCTCTGCGCATGGGTTACGCGCGCGGTATCCTGCTCAATGATCGGCCCTTCGTCGAGATCAGCTGTCACATAGTGCGCCGTTGCACCGATGAGTTTCACGCCGCGCTCATAGGCCTGCTTGTATGGGTTCGCACCCTTGAAGCTTGGCAGGAATGAGTGGTGAATGTTGATGATCCGACCAGACAGCCTTGTGCAAAATTCGTCGCTTAAAACCTGCATGTAGCGTGCCAGGACCACCAACTCGGCTTCGGATGCGTCCACAACATCGAGGAGCTTGGCCTCGGCGTCCGCCTTGTTCTCTTTCGTCACTTTGATGTGGTGAAACGGAATGTCTTGGTTCACGACCACCTTTTGGTAATCAAAATGGTTCGACACGACGCCAACGATCTCGATGGGAAGCGCGCCGATACGTGAGCGGTAGAGCAGGTCGTTCAAACAGTGCCCAAAGCGCGACACCATGATGAGCACTTTCATCGGCACCGCGTTGACATGAAACTGGTAGGTCATGCCGAAATTGGCAGCCACATCGGTGAAGTCGTCTTCAAGCGTTTCTGTCGTCGCATCGCCTTCGGACATGAAGCTCACACGCATGAAAAACATGCCTGTGTGAACGTCATCAAACTGCGACGAGTCCGTGATGTTGCACTCATGCTGCGCCAAAAAACCTGCAATCGCAGCCACGATACCGCGCGTGGATCGGCATTCGACTGTGAGCACATAATTGGACATGACGATGTTCCCCGGATTTCTTGCGTCGGGGCAAGAAACGCTTTTCACCCCACCACGCAACCGGAAATCATATGCTGGACTTATTCAAACACGATTTCTGGAATCTTTGTCCCGCCCGCAGCCGCCAAAAGCTGGTCAAGAACGCCGGCAGCAATGTCCTCATAGACCTTGGCGTGCGCGCCGTCCGGCTGGCTGACGACCACCGGTGTACCACCATCGGAGTTGGATCGAATGTCCATGTGTAGCGGGACTTCGCCGAGGAAGGGGACGCCGATCTGTTGCGCTTCTTCACGCGCGCCGCCATGGCCAAAAATGTCTGACCGTTCGCCACAGGAGGGGCAGAGGAAATAGCTCATATTCTCAACGATCCCCAGGATTGGCACGTCCACTTTGTTGAACATGTGCAAGCCCTTGCGCGCATCGATCAAAGCAATGTCCTGCGGTGTCGAGATGATGATGGCGCCGGACAATGGGACCTGCTGGGACATGGTCAATTGGGCATCACCGGTGCCCGGCGGCATGTCGACCACAAGGATATCGAGATCGCCCCAAGCCACCTCTCGCAGCATCTGTGTCAGTGCGGAAATCACCATCGGCCCGCGCCACACCATCGGCGTCTCTTCCTCGACCAGAAACCCGATCGACATGACCTTCACGCCATGCCCGACAAGGGGATGAATGAGCCGACCTTCGGAGGTTGGTTTGGTGTCTTTCAAACCGATCATCCGGGGCAGTGATGGCCCGTAAACATCGGTGTCCAAAATGCCGACTTTCTGGCCCAACGACGCAAGGCCAAGTGCGATATTGACAGCCGACGTGGACTTGCCGACGCCGCCTTTGCCGGACGCGACGGCGACGATGTGCTTGATGCCGGGGACACCGGCCTTGGCCGAATTGCCCCCCGGTTGCGGCTGTCGGGATTGCGGGGCCTGTTGCTGCTGCGAACGCGGCGCTGACGGGGCCCCTCCCTGACGCTCGGCGGTCAAGACCACCATCACCTTGTCAGCGCCATCCAACGCTTCAACCGCCCGCTGCGCAGCCATGCGCAAAGGCTCCATTTCAGACGCTCGGTCGGCTGGAACGGTGAGCGAAAATGTCGCCGCACCATCCTTGATGAAGACGTCGGACACCATGCCTTTTGCGACAATGTTCTCGTTGTCGCCGGGTGGTGAGAGTTTGGCCAGTGCAGCCAATACGGCGTCTTGCGTCAGCGCGGTCATGGGTGTCCTCCGTCAATGTCCGCTGACATGTAGGCGGTGGAAATGCACTTTCATAGGCCGTGGCTCAGACGCGCGCTGACGCCAATGCCGCACCTTCGGAAAGCGACTTCAGTTTGGCAAATGCGATGTCCGGATCGACCGCGCCGAAACCTGCAAATGTCCCAAAGCCGCAATCGGAGCCAGCGACCACGCGGTCGGCACCGACAATGCCGGTGAACCGCTCGATGCGCTGCGCCACCACTTCCGGGTGCTCGACGAAATTGGTCGTCGAATCGATCACGCCTGGGATCAAGACCTTGTCATCGGGAATTTCCGATTGGCGGTCGCGAAACACAATCCATTCGTGAGCATGGCGCGGGTTCGATGTCTCAAAGAGCACGTAACGCGCCTTCGTGTTCATCAGCGTCTTGAACACTTTTTCCATCGAGATGTCGCAGATATGCGGCCCCTCATAATTGCCCCAACAGATGTGCACGCGCACTTTGTCAGCGGGCACGTTTTGCAGCGCATGATTGAGCGCTTCCACATGCATGTCGGCAATCTTGACGAACTCGTCGTCCGACAAATCCGTGAAAAGCATATGCCGAGACAACGCCAGATCGGGGCAATCGAGTTGCAAGTTCAGACCTGCGCCGACAATCGTCTCGTACTCTTCCTTCATCGCTTCGGAGAGTGCCGCGAGATAAGCCTCGCGATCCGGATAAAAGTCGTTCTGGAGGAATAGCGAAATCACACCCGGCGATGCGGCGTTCATGAACCCGCCCGCAGCGCCATGCTTCTCGACCGCCGCTTTGAGGTTTGCAATGTCTTTTTCAAGCTCGCCTTGCCCCTTGGACTTCACCTCGCCAACGCACATCGGGCGCGCATAGGTGGGCGTGCCGCCATCATCTTTCAGGCGCTCAAGAAACGAGGGAAACAGCTTCAGATCAGCAGGCGCGTTACGCGGGCTGTCACCGTCAAATCCGGTGTAGCGGTCCTTCACATAGGTCGCATAGGAGATCTTTGACGTCTCGCCGTCGGAGACCAGATCAATTCCGGCTTCGACCTGCTTGCGCACTGTCTCATCCACTGCTGCCGTCATGGCGGCATCGAAGTCTGCCTCACTGTAAGGCTGCTGCTTCTCGCGCGCAAAAATGTAATCAACCACGGTCTGCGTGCGTGGCAATGAGCCCACATGCGTTGTTTGGATTTTGGACATCGCCCCTCCCCCACGCCGCACCAGTGGCGGCGATCACAGGGCTGTGATGATCATTCGGGCCGCAGATGTCAAACCTTTGGCGAACGATGTGCAGCGATTGTCCAATGGCATCGCTCAAGCGGCTAGCTTGGTCGCCAACAGATCGAGCACATGTACGATGTTCGCGCCCGGCGGAAAGCTTGAAACCTCATGGTATGCGCCTGCAAAGACAAGCGTTTCCAACCCCGCCGCACACGCAGACGCGTAGCCGTCCGGATTGTCTTCAATCGCAATCGCATCGGCCGCATCTAAGCCAAGTTCATGGAGCGCAGCATCAAATGCATCCGGCGCAGGCTTTAGCGCGTTCACGTCGTTATCGGTGACAATAACTTCGAAGTCTCGCACGGAAAGCCCTGTCGCGGCCAGGATCGCCTGAACATTGCGTGATGAGGTGGTGGTGACCAAGCCGAGCTTCACCCCATCGGCATGGCACTTCGCTATCGTGGCTGCCACTCCCGACCGCAGAGGTATCCCGCGCTCAAGTTGGCGCTGAAAAATCTCCGATTTCGTCGCGTGCACCGCATGTGCATCAACGCGGCGACCGACTCGGCGCGCGTAGGATTGGATGCGGGTAACTCCACCCGCCTTAGTCAGCAGTGACTTATAGAGCTGCCCATCCCAGTACCAATCGAGACCGTGTTCAACAAAGGCCGCATTGAAGCAATCGCGTTGCAAACCACTGGTCTCCGCGAGCGTGCCGACTGAACCGAAAAGTAGCGCTTTCATGTGAACCCCTTCGTCTCTCGATATCTCGAAACATAGGGCGCGATTGGCGATTTCGACCGGTGGAATTGCGTTTTTCTGCGGCGGCTTGGCTCAGCCTTTTTGCATCAATATCTGCTTCCAGATCGCTACTTCGTCATAAAGCGCGTATTCGCGACGCACGGTGGCATCCACCTCGTCACCCTCGGCGACGAATGGGCCGAATTCCGCATGGCACATGCCCATCACATGGACATCGGCGCCGGTCGGCTCCCCAAAAGAGCCCCACCCTTCATGCTTGCCATCAAGCGACCAGCGCACCGCCGCACGCGCGGGAAGCATGTCGGCGTCCATACCGATGCGATGATGGATCTTGAACTCCGCGTTTGGAAACGAGGATCGCAAGCCAATCCAGAACTGTTCCACCGAATCGTACGACAAGCCGGAAACAGCGCCCGCATATTCCGTGTTCACTGCGCGATCATAGTGTGACTTGATGAGATGAAAATCCTTGTCCATCAGCCGTGTCAGGAGGTCCGCGTAGCGAACGCCCCAATCATTGTCATTGCCTGTGCCGTGATAGCCGCCATCGACATCCATGGCCGGGGTGAATGGCTTGGCGGCATCAGCGGCCCCGCCCTCACGTTCAATCAGCATGGCTGCATAGTCACGTGG
The DNA here is from genome assembly GCA_038525365.1 of Pseudomonadota bacterium. Taxonomy (GTDB): domain Bacteria; phylum Pseudomonadota; class Alphaproteobacteria; order Rhizobiales; family Rhizobiaceae; genus JBCBDX01. The sequence goes on from JBCBHR010000103.1 coordinate 6,518, forward strand.
GTCCAAGCCGAGCTGGCGAACAATGCCGCC
>JBCBHR010000104.1:0-6531 GCA_038525365.1 Pseudomonadota bacterium
GCTGGTCGCGGCGTTTTTCACCATCTACGGCCAAGCCAACATATTCATCTACATCTGGACCGCCATGGTCTTGGCGACCGCCTGTACCGGGCTGTTTCTGGTCTGGCGAAAGGGCAAGCTTGTCCGGCGTGAGACTGCAAGCGCCCGGGGGCTCAACAAGGCTGTCCGCAATTCAACGCTGCTTGGTGGCTTATGGGGTTTGTTGCCGATTATTGGATACGGCACCGATCATATAGGGACCGAAGTCCTGACGACCGCGGTGGTCTCGGGCATGATGGGCGGCGGCGCGCTGGCGCTCCATCCTATTCCAGGTGCGCTGCGCAACTATGTTTTGGCCATGGCTGCGGGCGCCGCCATCGGGTTGATCATCAATGGCGGCTCAGGCTCGATTGTCATGGGTGTGCTTTTGTTCGTCTTTGCGTTTGCGTTGTTGCGGGCGGGCTTTCGTGTTGGGGAGACCTTTATGGGTTCCAAGATGGCAGCCATCGAGATCGACAAGCAGGCACAGACGATCGGCATGCTGCTGCGCGACTTTGAAGATCAGGCGCGCGACTGGCTCTGGGAAGTTGCCCCGGACGGCATGATGATCCGTGGCCAGCAACAATTTGCCAAGGTTTGCGGCCTGTCGGAAGGCGAGTTTGAGGCGTTTGTCGCGCTGGCGTTTGCCGGGCGCAGCGAGCGACAGCCGGGCCTTGCCAATGTCTTTGGGTTGGTCAGCCGCAAACGCGCGCTCTCCGATGTGGAATTCAGCGTGATGAACCGGGACATGGCGTTCTGGTTTCGCGTGTCGGGCCGCATTTTGGATGATGGTCGTTTTGCCGGTGTAGCGTCCAATATCACCGAGGAGCGTTTGGCCAAGGAGCAGGTCGCGCGGTTGGCGCACACGGACATGCTGACCGGCCTTATCAACCGAATGAACTTTGCGCCCGCTGCAGGCACGCTCATTGAGCAATCCCATAAAATGGATCAGACCGTCTCATTCATCTGTTTTGATTTGGACGGCTTCAAGCCGGTCAACGATACGCTCGGCCATCAGGCGGGTGATGAAGTGTTGCGTCGGATCGGCAAGCGGCTGCGTGGGTTTGCCAAGGACGGCGATGTTGTGGCGCGCATTGGCGGCGACGAATTCGTCTTTGCGACGAACCGCTGCGCGGACGCAAATGCCGTCAAAGGCTTGGCGCATGCGATCCTCACTTCGCTTTCCGCTCCGATCAGTCTTGAGACCGATGAGGTTCGTGTCGGCGCGTCTGCCGGGATTTCGACCACGGCGCGCGATGGCGATGACCTCGGTGCACTCATGCACAAGGCCGACCTTGCGCTTTATCGCGCAAAGGACAGCGGACGCGGGCACGCCTTGCTGTTCGAGCCGGATATGGATCAACTCGTCGCAGAAAAGCGGCAACTCAAGCAGGACCTGCGCCAAGCGTTGGAGCGCGATGAGATGTTGCTCGTCTATCAGCCGCTGATCGATGTGCAAAAGCAGGAAGTGACGGCCTTCGAGGCGCTGATGCGCTGGCGGCATCCGAAACGTGGCATCATCTCCCCGGTTGAATTCATCCCGGCGGCCGAAGAATCCGGTTTGATCAACGACCTGAGTGCTTGGGGTATCCGCGAAGCCTGCCGCGCGGCAGCGGATTGGCCCGAAAGCATCAATGTAGCGGTGAATTTGTCGCCGGTTCAGTTCGCGACCGCAGACGTTGTGGCGATGATAAAGGCGGTGCTCCAGGAGACCGGTCTCAATCCGAAGCGTCTGGAAGTGGAAATTACGGAGAGCTTGTTCATCGAGAACACGGATGTGGTGGTCCAGCAGTTGCAGGCGTTAAAAGATATCGGTGTCTCGGTGGCCATCGACGATTTCGGCACGGGCTATTCCAGCCTGTCCTACTTGATGCGGTTCCCGTTTGATAAACTGAAGATCGACAAGGCGTTCATTGCCAATCTGTCATCCGATCACGTGTCGCGAGGCATCTTGAACGCGATTGCGCAACTTGGCCAGGCGCTTGACCTGAACGTGGTGGCCGAGGGTGTCGAGACGCAAGAACAGGAGCGATACCTTGCCGATGTGGACTGCGCCGAGATGCAGGGCTTCCTGTTTTCGCAGCCGATCGGGCTCGACGACATCGCGCCGTTCCTTTTGAAGCTGAAGGCCGGTCAGTTGGCGGGGATCAGTCAGTCGGAAGACAAAGATCAGGTATCGGCTGCGAGCTAGAGCATGGTTTCAGCCGCGCCGCGACAGACTGGCTGGCACCATGATCGTCGGCTGTTTGGGCAGGGTGCGAACGTTCAAGACAACCGTGTTTCCATCCAGGAAGTCCGACTTCCACTCAGCGCCCATCATGTTGATGAAGCGGTCAATGGAATTTCCACGCAGGTGCATCGGCAACAGGACCGACGAGCGTAGCCTTTGGGTCAGCTCCGCCATGCCTTCATGCGACATGGTCAAGCCGCCATCTACCGGCGCCATCACAACGTCCAGTCGTCCGATCTGTCGGAAGTGGTCATCGGTCAATTGGTGGTGCAAATGGCCGAGATGGCCGATGCAAAGGCCGGCCACCTCGAAAATGAAGATCGAGTTTTGATTAACGCTGGTGCCTGCCGTGTTCCAGCGCCGAATGTCGCTGGTCACATTGCGCACATAGACATCGTCCACCACCAGATCATGATCGATTCCGTCTGGATTGCCTTCCTCCCACCCGGGCAGGACAAACTCAATTTCCGGGTCAGGGTTGAGCGTGTAGTGGCTCGAATGCGCCCGGTTCATCGTGATGATGCGCGGGGTTGGTGTTGCGCCGTAAAAGCCTGAGAAATCCGTCGCAATGGTCACGCCTTGCGGCGTTTCAATCCGGTAGGTCGAATGGCCGGAAAAGGTGAATTTGACGTCATCGTTCTCATTGACGGTGTCGAGTGGGTTTGCCGTCATGGATGCGAAGGTGACGCGCGGCATCTCCATGTTGTGGGCGATGGCAAGACATTTGGACACCGGGTCTTCGTTCGACTGCGCAAAAGCGGGCGTGACGGCGACGGCGAAGGCGGTGCAGAGGAAGGCGGAGAGAAGACGTTTCATGGCAGGCTCCGGAACGACAGGACGGTGACAACATTGCAATGTTTGACGGTCCTTGACTTAGGGGAGGGTGCCAAGGTGTCGAGTTGCCGCTGGAGCCTGCCAAAACCTGCACGAAGAAGTAACAAGCAGGTCGGTCTATTGGGCGCTCGTTTGAGCGCTGTCCCAGTCATGGCTGGCGCACGTTTGGTAGGTCGTTCAGTCGTCGGCGAGCAAACCCCATTTCGCTCTGAAGCGAGGAATCACGCGAAGTCCTTGATCACGCTTAAAAACTGCTCGCCGAACTCAGCGAGCTTTGCCCGGCCAACGCCTTTCACGCCTGCGAAATCCTCAAGCGAGCGCGGCTTTGATCGCGCCATCTCGGTAAGCGTTTTGTCGGGGAAGATGACATAGGCTGGCACAGAGCGCTCTTTGGCGAGCGACGTGCGTTCACGTTTGAGCGCGCTCAAAAGTTCGTGATCGGCGTCGCTGAGCGTCACGACTTTGGTCTGTGCCCTGCCAAGCGTATCGCGGCGTTGGCGGCGCGATGATTGCGGCAAGCCGAGGTCTGCGCGGTATTCGAACGTGCCTTTGCCACGGGAAAACGCATTACCCTCAGCGGTGATCAGCAGGCTCGAATATCCAGCGACATCTACCTCCAAAAGCCCCGCGGCGATCATCTGTCGGATGATCGCCTGCCATTCGCTTTTCGCGCGGCTGGCGCCGGAGCCATGGCATTCCAACCGATCGTGCTTTGCCTTTTCGATTTTCTCGGTCACTGAACCGCGAAGTACATCAACGATATGGGCCTGACCGTAGCGCTCACCGGTTTCGATGATCGCGCCGATCACCAGTTCTGCCACGTCGCGGCCATCGCGCACTTCAACAGGGTTCAGGCAAGTGTCGCAGTTTCCGCATGGCTGAGACTCATCACCAAAATAGGCGAGCAGCGTTTGGCGGCGGCACGATTGCGCTTCGGCATAAGCGACCAGCGCATTGAGGCGGGCGATCTCGCGTCGCTTGTGTTCATCGTCTGTTGCTTCGTCGTCGATGAATTGCCGCCGCAGCCGGATGTCACCCTGCCCAAACACCATCATGGCTTCGGCCGGGTCACCGTCGCGGCCCGCGCGCCCAATCTCCTGGTAATAAGCTTCTACGGAGCCGGGCAGATCGGTGTGGAACACATACCGGACGTCCGGCTTGTCGATCCCCATGCCAAACGCAATCGTCGCGGCCATGACGAGATCGTCTTCCATGACAAAGCGTTTTTGGCGCGCTTCGCGTTCATGGCGGTCGAGGCCAGCGTGGTAGGCGGTCGCGTTGATGCCGTCATCAACCAACAATTGCGCAACCTCTTCGGTCTTTTTGCGTGACAGGCAATAGACGATCCCGCTTTTGCCTTTGTGCTGGCCGACAAAGTCGAGGAGTTGATCTTTCCAGCCGGACTTTGCGGCGACCGAAAGCCGGATGTTGGGCCGATCGAAGCCGGACACAAACACTTTGTGCGGCCCGGAAAAGAGCTGCAGTTCGATGTCCTTGCGCGTTGCCTCGTCTGCAGTCGCCGTCATGGCTGCAATCGGCACGTCGGGAAAGCGTTCGCCGAGCGCGGACAGCGCTGCGTATTCTGGCCGAAATGACGGCCCCCACTGGCTCATGCAGTGTGCTTCGTCGATGGCGAAGAGACACACGGGAAGCTTGGCGACAGCGGTGAGCATGCGCTCGGTCATCAGGCGTTCGGGTGCCATATAAAGAATACGCGTTTCACCAGAGGCCACGCGCCGCCAGACATCCACATTTGTGTCCCGGTCCTGGTTGGAGTGGATCGCTTCTGCGGCGACCCCGGCAAGCTTTAACGCAGCCACCTGATCCTGCATGAGCGCGACCAAAGGCGAGACGACAATCGCCAACCCTGTCATGGCGAGCGCCGGAACCTGAAAGCACAGCGACTTGCCTGCCCCGGTCGGCATGACGGCCAAAACTGATGTGCCAGAGATAAGTGTATCTATGATCTCCTCTTGGCCGGGACGAAACGTGTCGTAGCCGAAGACGGATTTCAGGACGGTGTGTTTGTCGGTTCGTGCGGGCGCGAGCATTGTTTGGGTCAAACCAGATTCGCGGTGTCGCGGCTAGGCGCGGTGCCCTACCCCTCCATGCCCTTTTTGCGCGCTGACTTGATCATCCACATCTGTCGGCGCGCATATTCGCGCTCCAGAAAGTGAAACGTCTCAATCATCAGCTTTTTGGGGATCGCATCGGGATTGAACTGGCGGGATTGGAAGTTTGCCTCATCGATCGATTTGCCGTCGGCAAGCGTTGTCAAAAACACATAGGCGCGCACAGTCAGGATGCCGCGCCGCTTGTTTTCGTTCAAGAACCACAGACCGCCGCCGATGACGACGATCAGGACGAGGACCAATTCTACGCTCACGCCAACTCCTTCTGGACGAAACCAATGTTTATCGCCTATTAGCGCCGAAACCTTGAAAACGCATCATTATCCGGCTTGAGGCTCGCATGGCAGGTCACTCCAAATTCAAAAACATCATGCACCGCAAAGGCAGAGCCGATGCGGCCCGCTCAAAGCTGTTTTCGCGCCTGTCCAAAGAAATCACGGTTGCGGTGAAGATGGGTGGCGGCACAATCGATCCCGACATGAACCCGCGTCTGCGCTTGGCGATCCAGAACGCCAAGGGCCAATCCATGCCCAAGGACAACATCCAGCGCGCGATCACTAAGGGTTCAGGTGGCGACGCTGAGGATTATAAAGAGATGCGGTACGAGGGATATGGCCCCGGTGGTGTTGCGGTGATCGTCGAAGCGCTGACCGACAATCTCAACCGCTCCGCCTCCAACATCCGTGCGGCGTTTTCCAAAAACGGCGGGTCACTTGGCGAGACGGGTTCGGTGTCCTTCATGTTCGATCGGGTGGGCGAGATTGTCTACAAATCCGACGCGGGCGATGCCGATGCCGTCATGGAAGCTGCGATTGAAGCGGGCGCAGAAGACGTCGAAAGCGACGATGAGCAGCACACCATTACTTGCGCATTTGAGGATCTTGGCAGCGTGTCCAAGGCGCTTGAAGAGGGGCTCGGCGAAGCGGAGGCGATCAACACCATCTGGAAGCCGCAAAACCAGACCCCTGTCGATGAAGACAAGGGCTCGACGCTTCTCAAATTGCTTGATGCCCTCGACGAGGATGACGACGTCCAAAACGTTTATTCCAATGAGGACATCGCCGAAGACGTGATGGAGCGCCTGAGCGCGTAAGCTTCTAATCGTCTGCACGATCATCGGGGCCGAAGGCGTAGCCGTTTCCTTTTTGTTCACATCCGCTGATTATCCCGCTAAGCTCTCGTGGGATGGACATGGCAGACACGATTCGCATCATCGGGATTGATCCGGGGCTTCGCGCAACCGGCTGGGGCGTCGTGGATGTCTGCGGCAACAGTCTGCGCTTTGTTGGCTCGGGAACGGTGAAGTCTATCTCGACA
>JBCBHR010000105.1:0-6483 GCA_038525365.1 Pseudomonadota bacterium
CCTCAGATTGACCCCGCCACCCGTACGCGGATCATACGTGCAAAGCTCGATGGCGCCACCGCACTATCCTTCGGCCTGACCGGCGAACTAACCATTGCGCAACGCGTTGAAACGCCGGGCGCGTGGATCCCGATGACCGCCGTTGAAGATGGCGTGCGCGGCCTTTGGACGATCAAGACCCTCAGCGATATCGACGACACCGCGCGCGTCGGTGTTGAGGCCGTCGAAGTTATCTACGCAGACGCCGAACGCGCATTTGTACGCGGAACGTTCGAAGATGGCGCAGCTTTCATACCTACCGGCGTGCACCGCGTTGTGGCGGGCCAAAACGTCCGCATCACACAAGACTAGGGGCCCGCCGCCATGGAAACCGTCACCTACCGCCAGCCGCGCCTCGTCTTCCTGATCCTGATGGTCTTGATCGCGTCAGGTCTTTCGGCACTGCTCGCCATTGGCCGTCAAGAAGATCCGACGATCACCAATCTGTTTGCAAACGTCACGACCAACTTTCCAGGCGCCTCGCCGGGCCGTGTCGAAACGCTCGTCACCGCAGAAATCGAGGAAGTGCTGCAGGAGATACCGGAAGTCGACACGGTCACATCTGTATCGTCGACCGGCATTTCCATCGTCAGCATCGAGCTCGATGAAGCCATCAACCCGGACCTGATCGAAGGCATCTGGTCGGAAGTGCGCGATGCGCTCGCCGATGCCGAAGCGCAATTTCCACCCGGTGCTTTGACGCCCGACTTCGACGGTGATGGCATTACCGCCTACACCGCGATCAGCGCCCTGACGCCGAGACACGCCGATGTTCCGCTGTCCATCGTCGCCCGCTACGGCGACGAACTGGCTGACACATTGCGCAACATTCCCGGCACCAAATCGGTTGAGGTTTTTGGTGCGCCTGACGAGGAAATTTTGGTCGCCCTCGACAAGGCCAGGACCGCTGCCCTCGGCCTGACACCGCAGGCGGTCTCAAACGCCATTCGCGCCGCCGACGCCAAAGTGCAGGCCGGGCGGCTGCGCGACGATGGCAATGATCTGGTTTTGGAAGTCACCGGCGAGATCAAAGCCATTGACCGCCTGCGCGACATCGTCGTGCGAGAAGGCACGGGCACAACGGTCACCCGCCTGTCCGACATCGCGACCGTCACCCGCGGCACGCGCGAACCCATGACCGAGATGGCACTGTACAATGGGAGGGACACGCTCCTCATTGCAGCCGTGCTTGAAGAAGGGCTCCAAGTCGACGTGTGGATGGGCTTTGTGCGCGATGCACTTGAAGACTTTCAGCAACGTGTACCTGGCGGCATTTCGCTGGATTTGATCTTCGATCAATCCGATTATACCGCCGACCGCCTCACAGAGGTTGGCACCAACATGGCGATCGGCGTGGCGTTGGTCATTGGGGTTCTGCTGATAACGCTTGGTATTCGCGCCGCGCTGATCGTCGCCCTTATCCTGCCAGTCGTCACGCTTGCGACATTGGCGACGATGAATTTCATCGGGCTGGCGATCCACCAGATGTCAGTCACCGGCCTGATCGTCGCCCTCGGACTGTTGGTTGATGCGGGCATCGTCATGACCGACGAAGTGGCGCAGCGTATCCGCAAAGGTGTGTCGCGCCTTGCAGCCGTGGGTGATGCGGTGCGCCGCCTCACCGCACCGCTGTTTGCATCCACGGTCACGACCGCGCTTTCCTTCACACCGATGATCCTGTTGCCGGGTCCTGCTGGTGATTTCGTCGGCTCCATCGCGCTTGCTGTTGTGATCATGTTGATCTGGTCTTTCATCATCGCAATCACCGTCACCCCTGCCATTGCGGGATGGCTGATGCCTGCAAGCGGGAAGACCAATTTCTTTAACGCTGGCATTCCCGGCGGGCCGCTCGCCAGGCTCTTTGCTTGGACGCTGCGTCTGGCCGTCAACAACCCATTTCGCGCCATTGCCTTTGCGCTGATCCTTCCCGTTGTCGGCTTTGCATCCATGCCAACTCTGACGGCGCAGTTCTTCCCCGGTGTGGATCGCGACCAATTTTATGTGGAATTCGACTTGGCGCCGGGCACGGCAATCGCCGAAACCCGCCGTTTGGTTGATCGCATGGATGAACGGTTGCGCGCCGAGGACGGCATTGAGCAAATCTACTGGTCCATCGGGCGGTCAGGCCCCGCCTTTTATTATAACATCACCGGTGGCCGCGAAAACGCTCCAAGTTACGCGCAGGCGCTCATCACCACTGCCTCGCCGCAGGCAACAGAAGCCCTCGTGCGCAAACTGGAGCGGTCGCTCGCCGATGAAGCGCCAACCGCGCAAGTACTCGTGCGCGGTCTTGTCCAAGGCCCACCGGTTTCGGCACCCGTCGAGCTGCGTCTTGTGGGTCCCGATATCAACACGCTTCGCGAACTTGGCGACACTCTCATGGCGCGGTTGGCAACTGTTGACAGCGTCATTCTTGCACGGACGACCGCCAATGGCGGCGCGCCCAAGGTTGTTGTCGATGTCAATGAAGCCAAGGCGCGCGCCATCGGTCTCGACCTCTCATCGGTTGCAGCCCAATTACAGGCGGGCTTGGAAGGCGTGACGGGTGGCTCACTGGTGGAAGGCTCTGAGCAATTGCCGGTGCGCGTGCGACTAGGCGATGACGTTCGCGGCAACCTCGACGCGATCCGCGACTTGCCGATTGTCGCCCCGCAAACCGCTTCAATTGCCGCCAATGGGAGTTTCGCAGCAATCCCCTTGTCGGCAATCGCAAGTATCGACCTGCTTCCCAGCGACCCGGCGATCACACGCCGCAACGGTGAACGCGTGAACACGGTACAGGGTTTTACGCTCCGCGACGTCCTTCCCGAAGAAGCATTGGCAGACGTGCAGGCCCAAATCGCGGCGAGCGGTTTCGAAGTGCCCGCCGGTTATCGCCTCGAGCTTGGCGGCGACAGCGATGCGCGTTCCAACACGCTCGGCAACCTTTTGGCCTCGGTCGGCATGATCGTCACGCTAACGATTGCAACCATCGTGATGACCTTCAACTCGTTCCGCCTGTCGGTGGTCGCGCTCGTGGTCACCGTGCTCTCGGCGGGGCTTTCGATCCTGGCGCTCGCCGTGTTCCAGTATCCGTTCGGGATAAACGCCATTATCGGCGTGATCGGCTCCATCGGCGTATCCATCAACGCGGCGATCATCATCATGACCGGGCTCCAGGCCAATAAGGACGCAAGCAATGGCGACCGCGATGCGATGGTCGAGGTGGTCATGGGATCGAGCCGCCACATCGTTTCCACCACCATCACCACGTTTGGCGGCTTCCTCCCGCTGATCCTCGCCGGTGGCGGCTTCTGGCCTCCCTTCGCAATGGCCGTTGCTGGAGGCGTTCTCCTGTCGACCGTGATCTCGTTTTACTTCACCCCTCCAATGTTTGCGCTCGTCTATGCGCGGCGCCGAAAGGCAAAAGAAACTGAAATCGTCAGCGACCCACCGGCCCCGGTGCGCCACGACAATCTGCCGACAGCAGAACCGCTGGCCATTGCTGCGGAATGAGACAAGCGGTGTGTTGAGCGATTAAGCGATTAAAGAGCGCTCTCGGCGTTTGCTCTGCAATCGCCGACCGCGGTTTGCGCGTGTCGCGAACACGAAACGCTCTGGCGGAGAGTAGAGGACGAAGTCCGAACTCGAAAGCCACGCATATTGGGTTGGTGGGCGGCAATGTGCAAAGAAAGATGGCGGAGAGACAGGGATTCGAACCCTGGGTACGGTTGCCCGCACAACGGTTTTCGAGACCGCCCCGTTCGACCACTCCGGCACCTCTCCGCAGGCTGCGTCATCTATCGCCAGACTTTGCAAATCTCAAGGCCGGAGGTCCGGCGTTGCTTGACTTTTCGCACCAACCCGACCATACGCCCCCCACTGGCGCGGGAAACCGCGCCGGTTTTGCTTTTCAAGCACCCAAATCAACAGACTGAACAAAAAGACAGGCGGTGTTCGCAAGACATCAGACCTGACCTGAACACGAAAGGAAAAACGATGTTCGCAGTCATCAAAACCGGCGGTAAACAATACCGCGTCACGGCTGAAGATGTACTCAAGCTGGAAAAGATCGACGGCGAAGCCGGTGAGATCATCCAGTTCGGCGATGTGCTCATGGTGGGCGAAGGCGACGACGTCACCGTTGGCGCACCACTCGTGGATGGTGCTTCGGTTGCCGCTGAAGTTGTCGAGCAAGGCCGTGGCCGCAAGGTCATCGCTTTCAAGAAGCGTCGCCGCCAGAACTCACGCCGCAAAAAAGGCCATCGCCAGTTGCTCACAACGGTGCGCATTTCCGAAATCCTGACCGGTGGCGCAAAGCCGTCAAAGAAGGCGGCGCCGAAAAAGGCCGCTGCCAAAGCTGACCCGGCTCCGGCCAAGGAAGCCCCAAAGGCTGCGCCCAAGAAAGACGATGCGCCAAAGGCTGAAGCTGCCGCTTCTGACGCCGCGCCGCTTTTCGCAGCGCCAGCCGATGGCGCTCAGGACAAGCTTACGACGATCAAGGGCATCGGCCCGGTCGCCGAAAAACAGCTCAACGAGCAGGGCATCATGACCTATGCCCAGATCGCCGCGCTGACTGAGGAAGAAATCGTCAAGGTCGACGAATATATGCCTTTCTCCGCCGACCAGATCAAAGACTGGCAGGCGCAAGCCAAAGAGCTGATGAACAAGTAATCAAGGCCACGGCCTTGCCGCTGCCCATTTCCTTGGGTTAAGAGCGGCGAAAGACATCAAGACTACACCGCTTCGCACAGCAAGCGGCAGGAGACTGGAAAATGGCACACAAGAAAGCCGGCGGCTCGTCACGCAACGGTCGCGATTCAGAAAGCAAACGCCTCGGCGTAAAAAAATTCGGTGGTGAAGCCGTGGTCGCTGGCAACATAATCTGCCGCCAGCGCGGCACCAAATGGCATCCCGGCACCAATGTCGGCATGGGCAAGGACCATACGCTTTTCGCGCTTAGCGAAGGCAATGTTGAATTTCGCAAGAAAGCCAACGGTCGAACCTATGTGTCCGTCATTGAAGGCGTGATGGCCGCCGAGTAAACCGGGACTCGCTAAACACCCGGTGTTCCAGCAACCCCGGGTCAAGACACTCAAAGAAAAGGGCTGCTGGAGATTAACCACAGCCCTTTTTTGATTCCGCGAACCAAGATTATGTTCAACTCGCAAGTCGCATACAACGCAGAAACGTTTTCGCTCGAAACACCCGTTTTGACGACGGAGCGTCTCGTCCTGCGCCCGCCGATGATCGAAGACGCCGAGGATCTGGCGGCAATCGCCAATTTGCGCGAGATCGCCGAGATGACACGGCGCATGCCGCATCCCTATACGATTAGCGATGCCAACGCCTTCATCGGCCAGGTGATCAACAGCGAACTGCAGGGCCACATCTACGCCGTGACGCTCGCCGACACCGGCCACCTGATTGGCATGACCTCCGTTGAGCGCCGCGCGCACTCCGAGGCGCTGGAAGTCGGCTATTGGCTTGGCCGCAAATGGTGGGGCAAGGGCTACGCATCGGAAGCGTGCACGGCCGTTGTTGATCTCGCATTCCGCGTCACCGGGGCCGATGTTATCTATGCCGCAACCCGCCCGATCAACGCCGCCTCGCGTCAAGTGCTCGTCAAACAGGGCTTCACTTTCGTCGGCAATGACGAGATCGACACCCTGGTCAGCGGACGTGTCGCCGTTGAGCGCTACCGCCTGACGCGCGATGGCTGGCTGGAGACGCGGGCGACCTCAAGACGCTGATCCACGCAAGAGCAGTAGCCGTAATATGAGGTAAGGAGTTCGCCTCATGTCTCACGCTTTGCTGCACCGGTTTGTGTTCGGTTTTTTGGCTATGATCACAATCGCTTTGTTGCCCGTACACGCGGTCGCCAAAGACCTTCGCCTAGAAGAGTTCTTCAAAGGACACACGACAGCAACCGGCTCGTTCAAAACGATCACCGGTTTTGAGCGCAAGTTCCGACTGGACCTTTTTGGCAAGTTCGACGGAAAGACGCTGACGCTCCGCGAAGACTTCTTCTACGAGGATGGCGAAACGGATCGAAAGACGTGGCGTTTCACCATCACCGGCAAGAACACTTATTCCGGCATCCGCGAAGACGTGCTGGCGCCAACCACGGTGCGCCTCAACGGAAATGAAGGCCTGTTCAACTACCGGGTCAATCTTGAGCCCGATGGCGGTCGCAACATTGTGCGCTTCTATGACATCTTGACTATGTCCGACGATGGCCGGACCTTGGTCAACACAGCCAAAGTGTTCAAAGGCCCGCTGCAGGTCGCAACGGTGCGTGTCGACTTCAAGCGGTGATCGTCAGCCAGACCGGCATGTGATCGGACCCTTTCGCCTCGCGGTCAATCATCGGTGCACTGCATCGCGGCGCAAGTTCCGGATTGGCAAAAATGTGGTCGATGCGATCAGTCTTTGTCAGATCAGACGGCAAAACCCAAGACCACC
>JBCBHR010000106.1:0-6462 GCA_038525365.1 Pseudomonadota bacterium
CAATGACTTGATACGCATCATAGGAATTCTGGGCGAAGAGAAAAACGCTTCCAAGATCGCGCGTGCCATCGTTGAGGCGCGAAGTGAGGCGCATTTCGAGACAACGCGCACGCTTGCATCGATCATCGAAACGGCGTCGCCGAAGCGGGCCAAGGACAAGATCCACCCGGCAACGCGCGCGTTCCAGGGCCTTAGGATTTTCGTCAATGACGAATTGCGCGAGTTGGCGCGTGCGCTCCATGCCGCCGAACATGTCTTGAAGCCGGGCGGTGTCATGGCGGTCGTGTCTTTCCACTCGCTCGAAGACCGGATCGTGAAACGCTTCTTTGCTGATGCTATGGGGCGTAGCGGTGGTGGCTCGCGGCATCTTCCGGTGGTGGATGAAAAGCCGCAGGTTTTTGAGGCATGCGGAAAGGCGATGGTGGCCGCTGGCGAGGACGAGATCGCCCGCAATCCACGGGCGCGATCCGCCAAACTTCGCGCCGCGCGGCGGACGAATGCGCCTGCGCGGATGAAGCCTGATTTCTCGATTTTCAACTTGCCGAACCTGCCGTGGATCGATGCGCGCGACGGGCGTCAGGCAATGCATGGGGCTGTGTGAATGCTGCGTGTTTTCAATATCGCGCTTTTGATGGTTGTCGCAGGCGTTGCGGCCTGGACCTACCAGGTCAAACACGAGGCGGACAAAAAGCTCGCGCTCATCCGACAGTTGGAGCGCGACATTTCACGCGAGCGCGAGACGATTGAACTGCTGCGCGCAGACTGGGCGCATTTGAGCAATCCGGGCCGTCTGCAGGGCCTTGCCGAGACCTATGCCGAAGAGCTCCAACTGGAGCCCATCACGACGGACCAGATCATCGATCTGTCCGAACTGCCACCGCCGCCGGTCTTTGATCCGGGCGACGCTGTGGGCGACATCATCGCCGGTGATGTGGATACGGGCGTTGCGACCGGCAGCATCGCGGCCACCGCTGCCAATGGGGGGCAATGACATGGCTGGGCTCTCGATGAAGCGCTTCAAACCGGGCTTTGCCAAACCATTTGGCGCGCCGCGCAGTCGCCGCAGTGCGCAAGGGGTGGGCGAGCGCACAGGGCGTGGCCGCATCGGCATTGCCATCTTGTGCTTCGTCTTCGTCTATGCGGCCATGGGCACCCGGCTTGTGCAATACGGTATGACCGACACCGCCCAAGCCAGTCGCTACCAATCAACGGATGCGACCCTTGCCGCGCGGCCTGATCTTTTGGATCGCAATGGCAAACTGCTCGCCAAGGATATCCGGGTGTCATCGCTCTTTGGCGAACCCAAGCGCATCATCGATGCCGATGAGGCAGTTGAAGCGCTGGCTTCGGTACTGCCCGATGTCGACTATGCCGAATGGCACCGCAAGTTGTCTTCGGGGGCTGGCTTTGTCTGGCTGCGCCGCGAGATCAATCCCGACCAGCAAGCCGCAGTGATGAATTTGGGCATTCCAGGCATCGGGTTTCGGCGCGAGACGCGACGCTTTTATCCCGGCGGCCCGCTCGCCTCACATATTGTCGGGCTGGTGAACATCGACAATGCGGGTACGGCAGGCATTGAGAAATTTGTCGACGATGAGGGCGTTGGCGCGTTGCAGAGCCTTGGGCTTGATGCGACCGCTGATCTGGAGCCGGTCAACCTCTCCATTGATGCTGGTGTCCAGTTTATCGTGCGTGATGAATTGGTGCAGGCGATGGACCGCTATCAGGCGATTGCCGCCGGTGCGGTGGTGCTGAATGCCAAGACCGGCGAAGTGGTCTCCATGGTCTCGCTGCCGGATTATGATCCAAATGATCCGTTCAACGCGCTCGATAAGGACCGGTTGAACCGCATGTCGGCGGGCGTGTTTGAGATGGGATCAACCTTTAAGGCGTTCACGACGGCCATGGCGCTCGACAGCGGTAAGGTGAACATGAACTCGTCGTTTGATGCACGCCGCCCGATCCGGTTTGGTCGCTTCACGATCAATGATTTCCACGGCAAGGGGCGCGTCTTGAGTGTGCCGGAGATCTTCATCTACTCGTCCAACATCGGTACCGCCAAAATGGCAGATGTGGTCGGCATTGAAGGACATCGCGAATTTATCAAACGGCTTGGCCTGCTCGATCCCATGGATACGCAATTGCCCGAAGTCGCGCGACCGACTGAGCCGCGCGAATGGAAGAAACTGAACTCGATCACGATCTCATTTGGCCACGGCATGTCCACGACACCATTGCAGACGGCGGTCGCTGCAGCCTCCCTGATGAATGGCGGTCTCTTGATCCCGCCGAGCTTTTTGCCGCGCACGCAAGAGCAAGCACTGCAAATTGCCAAGCCTGTCGTCTCACCCAGAACGAGCGCGAATATGCGCTACCTGTTCCGCCTCAATGTGGAGCGCGGATCGGGACGCCGCGCTGATGTGCCGGGTTTCTTTGTCGGTGGCAAAACCGGCACGGCAGAGAAAGTGAAGAATGGACGGTACTCCAGCAATCACCGGTTTAACGCTTTCCTCTCCGCATTCCCGATGCACGATCCGCAATATGTGGTGCTCGTGATCATCGATGAGCCGAAACCGGCGGAAGGCCAGAGAAGCGCGACGGCTGGCCTTAATGCTGCTCCAACTGTGGGCAACATAATTCGCAGGACGGCGGGATTGTTAGGGGTTATGCCGGATTTCGAGGTCGGTCGCGATTCGCTTCTGGTCGCGCAATAGGGAATAGGGGATGAAGGCGGTGTGCCGCCGATCGCAGCCATGGACCTACGCCAGCTGACAGACATCACCGGGATTTCCGACTTGCCCGATGTCACGTTTAGCGGCGTGACTGCCGACTCCCGCAATGTGAAGCACGGTGACATTTTCGTCGCTTTGTCGGGCGCAAAAACCGATGGGGCACGCTACGCGGGTCCGGCTGCAGACAGTGGCGCTGTTGCGGTGGTTTGTGAAACGCAAGCGCAATTGCCAAGCCTTGATGTTCCAGTTGTTCGCGTTGATGATCCACGTCGCCTGTTAGCGCAGATTGCATCTGCACTGCATCCGAGCCAGCCCGAGACCGTGGTTGCTGTCACTGGAACAGCGGGCAAAACATCCGACGCCTCATTTGTGCGTCAAATCTACGATCATGCGGGAAAGGCGGCAGCAAGCATTGGCACGACGGGGGTCATCTCAGAGCCCTTGTCGCTTGATGGTGCATTGACGACCCCTGATCCCGTCCAGTTGCACTCCATCATGGAGACGCTCTCCGAGAAAGGCGTCACGCATCTGGCGATGGAGGCATCGAGCCATGGTCTTGACCAGCGGCGATTGGACGGCGTGCGTCTGGCAGCTGCCGCGTTTACCAATCTTGGTCGCGACCATATGGATTATCACGCGACCGTCGAGGAATATCTTGCGTGCAAGATGCGGCTCTTCGATACGCTCATGGCAGAGGGCCAACCGGCCGTCATCTTTGCCGATGACCAATGGTCGGATCAGGCTATTGCGGCTGCCACGGGCGCGAAGCTTTCGGTCCTGACCGTCGGACGAAAGGGCACCTTCATCGCGCTGAAACGTGTGGAGCACGAGCGCCATCGCCAGATCGCCGAGGTAGTGCATGACGGTCAGACGTATCGCATTGCGCTCCCGCTTGCCGGTGACTTTCAGATCGCAAACGCACTCGTCTCGGCGGGGCTTGCGATTGCAACAGGTATTGATCCGCAGACCGCGTTTGACGCTTTAGAACGGCTTGAAGGCGCCAAGGGTCGCCTTGAGCTTGTTGGCCACACGCACAATGGCGCGCTCGTCTATGTCGACTATGCGCACAAGCCTGACGCGCTTGAGCAGGTGTTAGCCGCCGTGCGTCCGTTTACGACCGGCAAAGTGGCTGTCGTTTTCGGGGCCGGCGGTGATCGTGATCCCGGCAAGCGCCCGATCATGGGTGAAGTGGCGGGACGGTTGGCGGATCGGGTTTATGTGACCGACGACAATCCGCGCTCCGAAGAACCGGCCACAATCCGCACCGCGATCATGGAGGCGGTTCCGACGGCCATTGAGATCGGCGATCGGCGCGCAGCCATCAATCAAGCCATCGCCGAATTGGAAAAGGGCGACACGCTTGTCATCGCGGGCAAGGGCCACGAAACCGGCCAAACGGCGATGGGTGTCACGAAGCACTTTTCCGATCATGAAGAAGCCGAAGCGGCTATTGCCGCGCTTGGTGCGGGCAATGGAAAGATCGCAGATGAGCCGCTGTGGACGGGTCAGGACATCATCGACGCCATTGGCGCGAGGCCCGTGCACGGTGTTGCCGGTGATGTAACTGGCGTCTCCATCGATACGCGCACCTTGCAAGAGGGCGACGTATTTTTTGCGATCAAGGGCGACAATTTTGACGGTCACACATTTGCCTCCAAGGCCGTCGCCGCAGGGTGTTCCGCCCTTGTGGTCGCCGAAAGCAAACTGCCGGCCATGGGCCATGTCACCAAGCCGCTGATGGTGGTCGATGACGTGTTGGCGGCGCTGGAGCGGCTCGGCGTTGCAGCACGCGCGCGCACCAAGGCGCAGATCATCGCCGTCACGGGGTCCGCAGGCAAAACGACCACAAAGGAAGCGCTCAAACACGTGCTCGAAGCGCAGTCGGAGCGCGTGCACGCTTCGCCCAAATCGTTCAACAATCACTGGGGTGTGCCGTTGACGCTGGCGCGCATGCCGCGCGAGACGGAATTTGGCATCTTTGAGATCGGCATGAACCATGCCGGTGAAATCACACCGCTGACCAAGATGGTGCGCCCACATGTGGCAATGGTCACGCTGATTGCGGCGGCGCATCTGGGTAATTTTGACAACATCGAAGGCATTGCGCATGCCAAGGGTGAGATCTTTCGCGGTGTCGTGCGCGGCGGGACGGCGCTGATCAATCGTGACGACAAGCGCTTCAAGCTTTTGAGCCAATTGGCGGGCGAAGCCGGGGTGCATCGTGTGACCGGCTACGGCGAGAACAAGCGCGCAGACACAGTTTTGACAGGGGTGACGCTGACACCTGATGCTTCATCCGCCTCGGCGCGTGTGTTTGGTGAGGACGTCGATTTCAATGTGCCGATGCCGGGGCGCCATGTGGTTCAAAACATGCTTGGTGTGCTTGCGTGCGTGCATCTCGTTGGTGGTGATGTGCGCGCTGCCGCAGAGGCCATTGCCTCCCTCGAAGCCGTCGACGGGCGCGGCAAGGTGATGATCTGCAAGCCCACGACCGGCACGGGCAGTTTTACCCTGATCGATGAAAGCTACAACGCAAACCCGGCCTCCGTTGAGGCGACGCTTGGCATTTTGGCATCGATGCAACCTGTCAGCGGCGGGCGGCGGATCGCGGTTCTGGGCGACATGCTTGAGCTCGGCGACCATGCCAAAAAGCTGCATGCCGGTCTCGCAGATGCGGTGCGTGGGGCCGGGCTGGATCGCGTTGTGCTTGGCGGGCTGGAGATGAAGGCGCTCGCAGAAGAGATCGGTGAAGGCGGACCGCCAGTCATTCACTATGAGGCCACGGACGATGTCATTTCGGCAGTGAAGCAACTCGCCAAGACCAACGACATCGTGCTCGTGAAATCATCAAACGGAATTGGGTTTTCGCGGGTCGTTTCCGCGTTTGAACAGATGGACACACCGTCGGCGCAAAAAAGCGACGCGTGACGGACAAGGCGGCACGGGGCGTGGCCGACCATGAGGGGTTATACGGATGCTGTTTTGGCTGACTGAGTTTGCGGATCAGATGCCGCTGTTCAACGTGTTTCGGTACATCACGTTTCGCACGGGCGCGGCGCTGATCACGTCCGCGTTCATCGTTTTCCTTTTCGGTCCACGCATCATCAACGCGTTGCGGCTTCGTCAAGGCAAGGGCCAACCGATCCGCGCGGACGGCCCACAGACACACTTCAAGAAAGCCGGAACGCCGACCATGGGCGGGTTGATGATCCTGTGCGGCATCATCGGGTCCACGCTGCTTTGGGGCAATTACTCAAACCCTTATATCTGGATCGTGCTGGCCGTGACCATCGGCTTTGGCGCGATTGGTTTTTATGATGACTATTTGAAAGTGACGAAACAGAGCGACAAGGGTTTTTCAGGTCGTGCGCGTTTGGCGCTGGAGTTTTTGATCGCGGGCATGGCGGCTTATGCGATCATGATTTCCGGCAACCAGCCGTTTTCATCCTCGCTTGCGTTTCCGTTCTTCAAGGACTTCCTGATCAATTTGGGCGTCATCTTCATGCCGGTGGCTGCGTTCGTGATCGTCGGTGCAGGCAATGCAGTGAATTTGACTGACGGGCTGGATGGTTTGGCGATTGTGCCGATCATGATCGCAGCCGCGTCGTTTGGGGTGATCGCCTATTTGTCGGGCAACGCGATTTTTGCTGATTATCTGCAGATCCATTTTGTGCCCGGCACGGGCGAGTTGGCGGTCGTGCTCGGCGCTGTTATTGGCGCGGGGCTTGGC
>JBCBHR010000107.1:0-6441 GCA_038525365.1 Pseudomonadota bacterium
ATCGTCCAGACACCGCGCGCCCACGTGATCGTGTTGTCGGCAAAATCAAAGGACAGATCGGCCGTGCCGTTGACCGGCACAAAATCACCGTCGGCGAGCTTCAGTTGAAGATCACGTGGCGTCAGTGTCGCCGTCAGCGCATCACGCGCCAGGTCACTGCGCGCCGTACGCGCTTGTATTGTCAGATCAACCAACACGGGCTCCGGGCTCGCATCCGGCTCGTGGTCATCCATGTTGTTGGACAAAAACGTGCGCAATCTCCGCGCGGGAAACACTGCCTGTCTGAGGTCGACACGCATGTCGGTCGCATCAGCGCCGCGCGTGGCGCGCAAAGACAGGCCGCTCGTCTGGCCAGCAATCTGCAAATCTGCAGTGGTCTCAAGGCGGCTGCCGGACACAATGCTGGATGCTTCAACGATATTGATCGTGTCGGTGTAAACGTTGGGCGGAAGCGCAATACGGATGTCTTGTGCGCTGACTGCAATGTCGTTTTGGCTACCGCCATCATCATCGGCCGCCCCCAGCCGGTCGATCAGACCACCCACGCCATCGGACACGGCGGTGACAATATCGGGAATGTCACGCAACGCGGCGGGCACCGGCACGATGCCAGGCCCCGCTTGTGGCAGCGCTTGGACGTCGAACGTCATGTCCTCAATGTCGATTGCGGAAAAAACCGGTCGACCATTGGCGCGGATCGATGCGACCGGATCGAGCGCGACTTCCAGTGTCTGCGCCTTGACGACAACCGTCTGTGTCTGGGGTGCTGCGACCTCAAAGCCACTGTAGCGAACGACAAAAGTCGGCGGCCACGAAAACGCTACTTCGGTGCTCTCGACAGTGGCTTCGTAGGGTTCGGGTACGAGGCGGATCAACGTGCTCTGCGCCTCTTGGCGCAATCGATCCTCCAGCGCACCGGAATTGACCAAATACGCTGTTATAGCGCCGACAATCAGCAGGAGGCCAACAACACTTGCCATAAACCAGCGCAGCGGTCTTGTTTTCCGGCGCGGACGCTTGCCGGGTACGACGGGGCCACTTTTGCTGCCGTCGTGGGATGGTAGGTTTTGGAGGACGCGGGATTGCCCGCGCTTAAAACGCACGCGCTCGGCGCGAACCGTATCGGATGACTGCCCTGTCTCCATCGTGTCCAACTAATTCACCGCTGAACCGTAGACCGCAAGACGGCGCACCATATATCGCGTCACTGTCAACACCTGATACTGCGGAGACCCCGGCATGTCTGAACTCGAAATTGGTTCCCCGGCGCCAGATTTTACCCTGCCCACCGACGGCGGCGAAAACGTGACCCTGTCTGACCTGAAAGGCAAAAAGGTCGTGGTGTACTTCTACCCGAAGGATGACACGAGCAGTTGCACGAAGGAAGCGATTGCATTCTCCGGTCTGCTTGGCCAATTCGCCGACGCCAACACGGTGATCATAGGCATTTCTCCAGACACCGCCGCCAAGCACGACAAATTCAAAGCAAAACATGATCTGACCGTGACACTCGCCGCGGACGAAGAGCGCCAAGCCATTGAAGCATTTGGCGTGTGGGTTGAGAAAAGCATGTACGGCAAAAAATACATGGGCGTTGAGCGCTCTACGTTCTTGGTCGGCACTGACGGCAACATCGCGCAGGTCTGGCGCAAAGTGAAAGTGCCGGGCCATGCTGATGCTGTTTTGGAAGCTGCCAAGGCTGGGTGACACTTGACAGCGGCGGGTGCGCTGGCCGACTGCAGGGCACATGACCCCGGTTCACCACAGTTTGCGCCACGCCGCGATAGAAGCGCTGTCTTGCGCCGATCTTGACGGCAAGGTGGAACTGACACGTAGCGCGTATGCTGCTTGGTCGCAGCGGCGCTTGTCTCTTCGCGATCCACGTGACCCGCCAGTACCGGATACGCCGGGCCGCCCGGACAAGCCTTTGCTCGTTTCACCGACACAAGTGCGCAAGCGTTCGCTTTCGAGCGAAAAGGGCAGGTTTGCGCTGCTGCATGCACTTGCCCACATCGAGCTAAACGCAATCGATCTCGCGCTCGACATCGTGGCGCGATTTGCGACAGAGCCATTGCCAAGATCGTTTTTCGACGGATGGCTCAGCGTCGCAGACGACGAAGCACGCCACTTCACCCTGCTTCGCGAACGCCTTAGCCAGTTGGGCGGCGCCTATGGCGACCTGCCCGCGCACAATGGGCTTTGGGAGGCCGCCCATGACACGCGCGAACATCTCCATGCGCGCCTCGCCATTGTTCCAATGGTTCTAGAGGCACGCGGCCTGGACGTGACGCCGTCCATGGTCGCTCAATTGGAGCGCGCAGGCGACATCGAGTCGGCGGCGATCCTCTCCATCATCTATGAGGATGAGAAAACACACGTCGCCGTTGGCGCAAAATGGTTCCGCTTCTACTGCATGCGAAAGGGCGTCGTGGCGGCGGACGCCTTTCAATCCCTGGTTCGTCGGCACTTCAGGGGGTCTGTGCGCCCGCCCTTCAATGAGATCGCCCGCGCTGCTGCCGGTCTGACACCGTCCTTTTATCGCTCATTGACGGCTGCGTCACGCAGTTGACGGTACGGAATTCCACCGTTTGTTAACCCTAACAAGTCTTAAATGTCGGCACGCAAGAGTTGCATCCGACAGGGGTCCGCGTGCGCAAGACGTCATCATTCGGCAAGCGAAAACAGCCGCATACCATCATCATCGCACAAGGTGACAAAGTTCGCCATTTCGAGATCCGGCCTTGGGTCGCGGCGTTGGCGCTGAGCGTTATTCTCGCAGGCAGCGTCGGCTATCTGGGTGCGACCGCCTATCTCATCTTCCGCGATGATCTGATCAATGCGAGCTTGGTGCGGCAAGCGCGCATTCAGCACGCCTATGAAGATCGCATCTCTGCGCTGCGCGCGCAGGTAGATCGCATCACATCCCACCGCCTTTTGGATAAGCAGTTTGTGGAAACTCGCATCGCGGAACTGGCAAGTCGGCAGGATTTGCTGGCGCAACGGTCCGCCACAATCAACCCGCTGCTGGAACGCGCGAGCGGACTGAAAATCGGTGGCGCAGGCGCGCTTCCATCGGGCAGCTTACCAGTTCCACAAGTCCGCCCGGGCTCAGCGACAGCAGGCTCAGATCGGCAAGCATTGCTGGCCGATGTCGATCCGCTGGTTACAGCCAGCGTTGATGCGCTGCCTGAAGATAAAAGCCTAACCTCGTTGACAGGTGTGCGCGATGAGTTGACGGCAATCGAATACAATCAAGTGCGTCAACTGCGCTCGCTCACTGTGGCAGCCTATGAAGAGCGCAACGCGATCATCGAGACCGCACGCAAAGCTGGTCTTTCCCTGCGCGAACAAGAAATGGATGCAGTGGGCGGACCATTTGTACCTGCTGACCAAGTCGATGGCGAACGGTTTCATCTGGAAGCCAAGGAGCTGCGCGCTGCACTTGACGCGCTCGATCAAACGCGCGCTGCCATCCGCACATTCCCGATCGCCAATCCGGCACCGGGACGTTCGATCTCCAGCGGTTTTGGCAATCGCCGCGATCCGATCATCGGCAAGTCCGCGTTTCACGCCGGCATTGACTTTCGCACGCCAACCGGTACGCCCATTCGGGCAACGGCGTCAGGCAAGGTGGTGCGTGCGGGCCGCGCTGGGGGCTATGGCAAGCTTGTGGAAATCGAACACGCCAATGGCCTGCGCACACGTTATGCCCATTTGTCCAAAATCCATGTCCGCAAAGGCCAACGCGTCGAGGCCGGTATGACGGTCGGCGCTGCCGGGAGCACAGGGCGCTCAACGGGGCCACACCTGCACTATGAAGTTCGTTCTGGTGGCAAGGCGGTCAATCCCATGACCTATTTGAAGGCCGGAACGCGTTTGCGCGATTACCTCTAAGCCTAATCCGGCTTGGCAGCATCCGTGATCCGCAATTGCGGGATTTCGCGGCCATTGTAGCGGTTGATCGACAATGTGCCCGCAAAGTGAAGCATCGTTCCAACGCCCTGCAGCAATGTTTGACCAAGCGGATCATCTGCAGCGCGAAATGCAATCGCATCCAGAGCACGCGCGCCCTGCCCTGCAATTGTCGCTTTCACATGTCCATTGCCGACCACGCGGGCAAACTGCAGTTGGTGGCTCCGGAACGCGAAAACAGGCTGATCGTGGCCTGAGCCATAGGGACCGGCTTTTTCAATCGCGTCGATGAGCTCCAAATTGGCGCCGCCGCTCGACAGAGCCGCATCAATTGTCAACACCGCATTGTCCGCCAGCGCTTGGACAACGCTCGATGACTTTTCCTCAAAGTAGGCACGCACAGCCGCGAGCTTTGCCCGCTCAACCGTCAACCCCGCGGCCATCGCGTGTCCGCCGCCTTTGATCAGCAGCCCTTCTTCTACTGCACCGCGAACGAGCTTTCCCAGATCAAAACCAAGGACCGAACGACCCGATCCCGTCCCCCTGCCCGAACCGTCAAAAGAGATGGCGAAAGCGGGCCGGTTGTGGGCTTCCTTCAGGCGCGCTGCGATCAGACCGACAATGCCCGGGTGCCATTGGTCGCTCGCCGTCACAATCACCGGAGGTGGATTGCCGGATGCCATTTCGGCGGCAACACCAGCCTTTGCTTCCTCAACCATTACCGCCTCTGCGCCTTGGCGTTCACGGTTAAGCTGATCAAGCTGCGCGGCCAAGTCTTTGGCTTCGTCAAAGGTTTCTGTCGTCAAAAGCCGAGCACCCAATGATGCATCACCAATGCGGCCACCGGCATTGATACGCGGCCCAAGCACATACCCGAAGTGAAACGGTGCCAGCGGCTCGCCGATACGGGCAGCGGTCGCAAGCGCTGCCATGCCGGGATTGTGTTGGTGGCGCGCGACGATCAATCCCTTTTGCACAAGCGCACGGTTCAGCCCGACCAGCGGAACGACGTCACAAACAGTCGCCAACGCGACAAGATCAAGCATCTTCAAAAGATCGGGTACGTCTTTGGCGCCCTGCCCCCGCAGAACGCGAACCGTACCCACCAAAGTCATGAACACGACACCGGCTGCGCAAAGATAGCCAAGGCCCGACAAATCGTCTTCGCGGTTGGGATTGACGATGGCGGTTACAGGCGGAAGCGGACCACCAACCTGGTGATGGTCGATGACAACGATGTCCGTTCCCGAACCATCTATCGCAGCAAAGGCTTCACCGGAATTGGTGCCGCAATCGACGGTAACGATTAGGTCTGCATCCTCTGCAAGCCGTTTCATGGCATCTGGGTTGGGGCCATAGCCTTCGAAAATGCGGTCGGGGATATAGATCGGGGCTTCGATACCGAAATGGCGCAAGAACCGCGCAAGGAGTGCCGAAGCCGAAGCGCCATCGACATCATAATCACCAAAAATCGCGACGCGTTCTTTCCCGTTGATTGCGATTGCGAGCCGCGCTGCCGCTGCATCCAAGTCGGTGACCACGGACGGGTCCGGCATCAGATCGCGCAGCGACGGCTCGAGAAACTGCAGCACCCCGTCCGGCGTCACGCCACGGCCCGACAAGACACGCGCAACGATATCGGGCACATCGAACTTTTGCGTCATCTCCAAAGCCGAATTGGCTTGGCGCGAGTTTATCCTCTCGACCCAGCGACGTCCGGTGATCGAGCGCTTCACGTCCAGAAATGTGCGATGGTCCGAGTAATCCATGATCGCTTGTCGCGTCAGCGCACAGCCGCGTCAACGGCGCAACAGCGGATGATCAGGTGAACTTTTCCACATCCTGGTGGCGCGCGATGATTTCGCGAACCGTCCGCGACTGCGAGCGCATGACGATGGTTTGGGTCTGGATGTAGTTTCGCCCAAACCGTACACCGGAAAGCATATTGCCATCGGTGACGCCCGTTGCCGCAAAGAGCACATCGCCGCTGGCCATATCCATGTGGGTGTAAATGCGCGTGGGATCAGCGACGCCCATGCGCTTTGCACGTTCGACTTTTTCAGGCGTGTCCAGGATCAGACGTCCCTGCATTTGCCCGCCAACACAGCGCAATGCGGCGGCTGCAAGGACACCTTCCGGCGCGCCACCGATGCCCATATAAATGTCGATGCCCGTGTCGTCGGCGTCTGTCGTATCGATCACCGCTGCCACATCACCATCACCAATGAGCCGGATGGCAGCGCCCGTATCGCGCACCGCGTCGATGAGCGCGGCGTGGCGTGGACGGTCCAAGATGCAAGCGGTGACTTCGTTGACGGGCACATCCTTGGCGCGCGCAAGGGCGTAAATATTGTCCGCCGGTGACGCATCAAGGCTCACCAACCCATCCGGGAAGCCCGGGCCAATGGCGATCTTTTCCATGTAGACATCAGGCGCGTAAAGCAGCGTGCCCTTTTCGGCGAGCGCTATCACGGCAAGCGAGTTTGGCTGGTTTTTGGCGCAGATTGTCGTGCCTTCCAACGGATCAAG
>JBCBHR010000108.1:0-6413 GCA_038525365.1 Pseudomonadota bacterium
GCAGAATGTTGTCGACTTCTGCGCCGCGCCATCCGTAGATCGACTGGTCGTCATCACCCACACAGCAGATGTTGGAGGTTGTCGCACCGGCCCGTGGCTGCGCGAGAAGTCTGAGCCACATATATTGAGCGGTGTTGGTGTCCTGATACTCGTCGACGAGGATGTATTTGAACTTGGCGTGATACTCGGCCAGCACATCGGCATGGGTCCGCAGGATGCGGATCGGGTGCATTAGCAGATCGCCGAAGTCGCAGGCGTTCAGCGTTTTGAGTCGGTTCTGGTAGGCGGTGTAGAGTTCGCGGCCTTTGCCGTTGGCGAAAGCGCGGGCGTCACCCTCGGGGATATCATCGGGTGCCCAGCCCTTGTTCTTCCAGCCATCCATCATGTTGGCGAAGGTGCGGGCAGGCCAGCGTTTGTCGTCGAGGCCGTCTGCTTGGATCAATTGCTTGATCAGCCGGATCTGGTCGTCGGTATCAAGGATTGAAAAGTCGGACTTCAGCCCCGCCAACTCAGCATGTTTGCGGAGCATTTTCACGCCGATGGAGTGGAACGTCCCCAGCCATGGCATGCCTTCGACTGCGCCACCGACCAACATCCCGATGCGGTCTTTCATCTCGCGCGCGGCCTTGTTGGTGAATGTGACGGCGAGGATCTGTGATGGCCAGGCTCTCCCTTGCGCCAGAATGTGCGCGATGCGGGTCGTCAAGACGCGGGTCTTGCCCGTTCCAGCGCCCGCCAGTACCAGAACTGCGCCCTCCGTGGTCTCGACCGCGCGGCTCTGTTCTTCGTTGAGCCCTTGCAGATAATTCGGTGTTTGGCCTTGGCGTGCACCCATGGCGCGCGCGGCAATGCCACCCGGACGCGGCGCGGGGTCGCTTGCAACTGGCGCGGCAGGCGGCGGCGCGCCCGGATCGAACGGTATGTCGTCGAAGGGATTGCTCATGGGCACACTGATTCGATTACAGACATGCCCCAATATAATGCGTCAGGCGCGCGAAGCGAGGTGAAGCCTTAACCGGATATAAACCGCCACCGCGCAATCTTAATATATGATCATTCGCGTCATGGGCATATGCGCTGCGGGGGTATTGGCGGCATTTGCGGTTAGCTGGTCTGCGCAAGCGCAGAAAACACCGGCTGCCAGCGCAAAGCCGTTGCCAATTATCCTGTCCGAACAGACTGCCTTGCCGGTCGGCGTTGATCCGGTCGTCACCGGTTCAACTGGGCTTCGAGCGCCAGCTCCGGCACAGCCGCTCAACCTTGAAGACTGCGACGCGACCTGCCAGGCAAACCGCCTTGGCATTACGTTTGACGAATAACGCCAGTCTCGCGTCCTAGCTTTTTGCGAAACAAAAGCCCTCTGGAATGCCGCCCAGCCTTATGCGGGTTGTGAGCCGGTTGGCAGCGTTTTTGGCTGACGTGCGGTCGAGCAGAACCGCCGCGCGGGCAAGCCCAAACCAGACATTACGGACATCGACACCTTTCTTGCGCCCGAAAAACGTCTCGCCGCCGCCGCATGTACGGTTGTTGGCGGAGGAGTTCAGTTCTCCGTTGTCAGGTATTTTCGCCTCCAGCCACGCAGACGCGCGCGCAAGAGAAGCGCGGTGATTATTGGCGCCCTGAGTGGTCGCTTCGGCGTAGGGGGTGAGTTCCGAGAGAACCCGCATCGACACGCCATGGTAGCTCGTGTCCGTGCCGCCATCTTCCAGGAACACACCGTCGTCGCGCTGCAAGGCGAAAGCCGCGTCTTCAAAGCGCATAGCCCGCGCAATGATCGTTTCATCGCCGATCAGCGATCCACAGGCGCGAAACGCCAGCGCTGTGTAAAGCAACCGATTGGGCGCGCGGCGATCTGCGGAAAGGAGCGCTTCTTCGAAAGCCAGAAGCCTCCCCATCAATTCGCGCAGATGTGTCGGCTCGACTGACACACTGTTTGCTGCAGCCAAAGCCGGGCATGCATCGGCGAGAAAAAACGCATCGCCTGACGCTTTGAGCGCCTCATTATCCACTGCAATGCCGCCCGGCGCATTTTGGCGGAAGGACCGGCCTTCGGGCGTGATGAACGGCAAAAGCAGCGCGCTCAGCTCGCGATCAACATCGCCACCAAGCGCAATCGACATGCGCACCCGGTCGCCAGCACCCATCTGCATGCGCGCGGAATCAAATGCGCCGACATCCCGGTTTCGTCCGATGAGGCCATCATCGTTCGGCCTCAGTGACTGCAGCAGGCCGACAACCGCCTGCTGATCGATCCGGATCACAGCCCGATCAACCTGTCTTATGCTATTGCCAATCAATTCTCGCTCATCGGCCATAACCGCGGTTGTGCCGATCATCGCCAAAATCGCTGCCAGCCAAGCGCATCGACGCGTCATCATCGATGTTCTTCGACCGACGCGGCGATCAGAGCCTTGTTGAAATAGCTCAGCGCACGCATCTGAGTTGCCCAGGCGATGATGCGTGTGGCGTCGCGGGGATCAACGACCGGCAGGCGCTGATGGCCACCGGCATCGAACAGGCGCAGCGCGTGTTCCAGCGTATCATTGGGTTTCAGTGTCGGCGTGTTGCGATTGTCGTCGACGATGCGCTGGTCCTCGCCTTCGTCTTCGCTTGGAAGGTCCATGAAATCCATGACCATCTTGGTACGCATCAATTGCCGGTGCGGCCCCTCGTGGTCGAAAAGGCCACGCATTTCCAATTGCCAATGGAAGTATGAGTGCCCGTGAACGGCCTGATTGACGCCATGGGCAATTGCCACCGACAACAAGAGCGCGATGGACAGTGAGTATCCGCCGGTGAGTTCAAAGACGATCACCGTGGTCGAGATTGGGGCGCCGATGACCGCGCCCGCAACGGCGCCCATGCCGAGAATGGCGTAAAGGCCCTGCGACGACGCCAGATTCGGGAAAAC
Organism: Pseudomonadota bacterium; assembly: GCA_038525365.1. Classification (GTDB taxonomy): domain Bacteria; phylum Pseudomonadota; class Alphaproteobacteria; order Rhizobiales; family Rhizobiaceae; genus JBCBDX01. The sequence continues at coordinate 2,912 of JBCBHR010000108.1, forward strand.
AGACGCGGCGATGAGGCCAAAAGCGCCACCGGTGAGGGCACCCAAATAAAGGGCGGGTGAGAATATTCCGCCGCCAAACCGGGATGCCAGCGTTATGGCTGTGGCGACGGTTTTCAAAACAATCAGCATGACAAGGAGCGTAAGGGGCAGTTGGTTCCACAAGACCTTGTCTGTAACCTCATATCCAACGCCCAGAATGTGTGGGTAGAAAACACCCATCACGCCGATGAACACACCACCGATCACAGGTCGTGCCCATAGCGGGAGCGTGACACCTCGCGCCAGATAATCCGCCGAAAACAGCGCGAACTGAAACAGGATCGCCACAAGCGCCGCGACGATGCCCAAAAGCGCAAAAGCGGGAAACTCCCAGTATGACGTGATCTGGTAGGCTGGGATGATGAAGGCTGCCGCCTCGCCAAACCATAAACGCGACAGCACCGAGCCCATAGCGGACGCGATCACGATGGGTACAAAAGACCGCATGGCGTAGTGCTGGAGGATCACCTCATGGGCAAAGAGCACACCAGCGATTGGAGCGTTAAACGACGCGGAGATCGCCGCTGCGACACCGGCGGCGAGCAGCGTGCGGGAGCACCATTCGGGCAGCTTGCGCCGATGTGCGACCACGCTGGCAAGCGTTGCGCCCAGATGCACGACAGGGCCCTCACGGCCGGCACTGGCACCGGAGCCCAGCGAGATCGCCGATAGAAGCGCTGACCAAAGCCCGTCTTTCAGGTCGAGCGGCCTACCGGTGAGTGCCCGTGCCTCTATGACGTCTGCCACACCGCCACAGCGACGGTTCGAGATGTTTTGCAGCAATTGGCCGACGATGAACCCACCGATAACCGGTGCTGCGAGAATCCAGTACCAACTGACATTCATCGCGGCCGTCAGCGTGTTTTCGGAGCGGTTGCCGAGCCACCAATACTGAAAGATGCCAATCGCCTCGCGGAAGATGATCGCTGCCACGCCGACAACCGCGCCGATGAGCAGCGACAGGACCCATATCTTGAGCGCGCCCGACTCCATGAAATTGCGCCAGTTCGGCCGCACCCATTTCAGGAGGATCGATAGCCAGGTCTTGGCGGGCGGCGCGTTCATCATGGCAGCGCGCCATTGGCCTTGATTGGAATGCCCATTTGCCGGCCAAGGCCATCTGGAAGCGGCAACTCGGCGTGGGCACGCGCCATGGTGTTGACGTTATCGCTAATGTCATCGGGCATGGCTGCGACGCGTGGGCCGCTCATATCGACATGCAGCGTGATCATTTCATTGGTGGCAGCCAGCCAGTTTTCTTCGGCGTGACGCAATTCCTGCCATGTGTGCATGCGTTTTTCATCGTGGGCGATCAACTGCAATGTGCACACCATTGGATCACTTTCATGCACCTCTTGGATGTAGCGGATATGGGCCTCGGCGGTGTAGGTGGTGTGGTGTCGCGACTTAGCGTAATCGGGCCCCAGACCGAGGTGTGCGAAGGCTTGGTCAGAGGCGATGTCGAACAGCACCATGTAAAACGCCATGTTCAGATGACCGTTGTAGTCGATCCAATCTGGCTCGATCGTAAGCGGCGTTGATGCAAATGGCGCTGACTGCGCGGTCATAACACGTTGAAATGCCTTGTTGCCCGTTTGAAGTCACCACATTACGACTTGCCGGATAAGCGACAAGGGTCGGTGTGCTGATCCGCAATAAATTCGATGAAAGTATGAGCTGATGGCACTTGAAGACATTTTGGCCGTGGACCGCAATGACGCGGGGATCACGCTTGCACTTTCAATCCTCAAGCAACGGTTTGGTGAGCAGTTCCAGACGGGTCAAAGCCTGCGCGAACAGCATGCGCACACCACGACCTATATCCCTGCGCAATTGCCGGATGCGGTGATCTTTGCGCAAAGCGAAGATGAAGTGCAGGCTGTTGTGGAAGTCTGCGCTCAACATCGTGTGCCGATCATTCCGTTTGGGACGGGCACCTCGCTTGAGGGCGGGGTGAATGCGCCGGGCGGTGGCATTTCGATAGATGTCAGCCGAATGAACCGCATTCTCTCGGTCAATGCGGGCGATCTGGACTGCGTTGTTGAGCCGGGCGTGACCCGCGAAGACCTCAACACGTATTTGCGCGACACCGGCCTGTTCTTCCCGATTGATCCCGGCGCAAATGCGTCGCTTGGTGGAATGGCTGCCACCCGCGCGTCGGGCACCAATGCGGTGCGCTACGGCACCATGCGCGACAGCGTGCTGGCGCTCGATGTTGTGCTGCCATCGGGCCGTAAGATCACCACGGCACAGCGTGCGCGCAAGTCTTCGGCGGGTTACGATCTGACGCGGTTGATGGTTGGCTCCGAAGGCACGCTTGGCATCATCACGAAGATGACGTTGAGGCTCTTTGGCATTCCAGCCGCGATTACGTCCGGTGTTTGCCCTTTTCCAACGCTCGATGCGGCGGTTGATGCGGTGATCTTGACCATTCAAATGGGGCTTCCGGTCGCACGCATTGAGTTGGTCAATGCGCTTCAGATGCAGGCGATGATTGATTATTCAAATCTCGACTATCCGGCGCAGCCCTGCCTGTTTGTCGAGTTTCACGGCTCGGACGCTTCGATTGCAGAACAGGCAGAAACGTTTGGTGAGATCGCCACCGATCTTGGCGGCGGGCCGTTCGTCTGGTCCGCGCGCGAAGAAGAGCGAAAGGCGCTGTGGCAGGCGCGACATGACGCCTATTGGGCGGCGTTGCGCCTTCGCCCGGAGGCGAAGGGCATATCGACGGACGTCTGTGTGCCGATCTCGCAATTGGCGGCCTGTATCGCAGAAACCGAGGCTGACATCGCTGAGAACAAGCTGATTGCACCAATTGTTGGTCATGCCGGGGATGGCAATTTTCACGTGTTGATCCTGCTTGATGACCAGGATGCAAATGAAATCGCAGGCGCGGAAGCGTTCGTTGAGCGCCTCAACGCCCGCGCACTGGCCATGGGTGGCACATGCACCGGCGAACACGGCATCGGGCAAGGAAAGATGAAGTTTCTGGAGCTTGAACTGGGTGGCGCGGTTGACGTGATGCGGGCCATCAAACAGGCGATTGACCCGGACAACATCATGAATCCGGGCAAGATCATGAGGCTTTGATGGTCATCGTATCGCCAGCATGTGCAGGCTATAAGCCGGTATCCAATGGTGGGAGGCAATAACCTTTGCGGGTGTTTGCGTTTTTTGGCGGGTTGCTGGTGCTGCTTCTGGTGGCCGCACTTGCCGCACCGTTTTTTGTCAATTTCGACGATTATCGCGCTCAATTTGAGGCCGAGGCGAGCCGCATTATGGGTCAGCCGGTACACGTTGACGGTGACCTGTCGGCAACGCTCATCCCATTCCCGGCGCTGACGCTGAACGACATTCGTATCGGAGCGGATGAAGCGCCGATCATGCGCGCAAAGAGCCTTTCGCTCGATGCGGAACTCGCGCCGTTTCTGTCTGGTGAAGTCAAGATCTTCGACGCGCGGCT
>JBCBHR010000109.1:0-6405 GCA_038525365.1 Pseudomonadota bacterium
ATCGGTATCTGCGTTTCCTGCAAAAACACCTCGCCGCTCTCATTGATGGAGATCGTGATCGGCTGGGTGTCGGCATTCAGCTGTTGTGCGCGGCTTTCGGGCAGATCAATCGGCACGCCAACTGTCAGCAATGGTGCGGCGACCATGAAGATGATCAGCAGCACCAGCATGACATCTACAAAAGGCGTCACATTGATTTCGGAGATCAGCGCAGCGTCGCGCCCGCCACGGCCACGGCGGCCGCCGGAACGTCTCAGGCGCTTGGAGGATGATGCAGCCATGGCGCGTTACTCCGCAGCCTGGCGCTGCACGCCGGTGGCTGCGCGCTCGTCAATCTGTCGCGACAAGATCGACGAAAACTCATCGGCAAAAGCTTCCATCTGTCCGTTGATCTTGCCAGCGTCATTCATCAGCTTGTTGTAGGCAACCAGCGCCGGAATGGCCGCGACAAGGCCAATCGCTGTCGCCAAAAGCGCTTCGGCGATGCCTGGTGCAACCACTGCGAGGTTTGTCGATTCCGAACCGGCGATGGCCTGGAACGATGTCATGATGCCGATGACCGTGCCAAAAAGCCCGACGTAAACAGCAACAGACCCGACGGAAGCCAAAAAACCGAGCCGCGCTTCAAGCTTGTCGGCCTCACGCGAAAGAGCGACGTCCATGGCGCGGTCAATGCGGCTTTGCAGACCGATGGGCGAACGGGCGCCGCGCTCAAACGACTTCTTCCACTCGCGCATCGCGGCAACGAAAATAGCGCCCATCCCGGTCACCGTGCGGTCCGACATGGTGCGGTACAATTCCTCAAGCGACTGGCCGGACCAGAACGCCTCCTCAAAACGGTTCAGCTGGCGCTTGTAGCGGCCAAACATCGTCGCCTTGTCAATGATGATCGCCCAAGACCAGATCGACGCGGCAAGCAAGCCGATCATAACCGCCTTGACGATCCACCCGGCCTGCAGAAACAGGCCAAGGATCGACAAATCGTGGCCCGGTGCCGCCAACGGTAGCGTTTCCATTTCGTCGTTCCTTCGATGATGCGCCTGTCAGCCGTGTTCGCGTCTTCCGGCTGACCGGCGCGCGCTTGTTGAGCACAATTTCGGTCAAACCATGGCAATGTGTCGGCTCTTGGACACGAGCAGACACCCACCGTCAGCGCTTGTTCATAATTGGTTATCCTTAACGGCGCGTTAGGAACCGAAACGCCTGCTCCCCAAACGCTCACTTTGTGTGTCCGCAAAACACATCAATCCAATCCTTTGGAAAACGCTGCGGTTTACCCACTTCATTGATCAGGGCCGCCAAAACCTGCGCGGTCACAATTAGTGTGCCTTGGCGCATGATCGCTTGCGACATGGTGACCCGAGCGCCGCTGACGCTGGCCACCCGCGTATGCACCTCCAGCACATCTTCGATGCGCGCCCCTGCCAGCCAATCGATTTCCATACGCCGCACAACCCAGAACTGCGGATCATCACGCGCTTCCAACGCCGAATGCAGCACGCCCGACAGGCGCAGAAAATCCGACCGTCCGCGTTCCAGCATCTCCAAATAGCGGGCATGGTAGACCGCGCCAGAGAGGTCCGTGTCGGCATAATAAACGCGCAAACGATAAACGTGGACACCATCGTCCATCCAACCATTAAGCAATATGTCGGCAGCGTCCCGTTTACTGTCGTTTCCGTTTTCCGCCATGCTGTCGTGGCCCTGTGCTATCTCACCAAGTGTCGAGCATTCGGAAATCGCACACATGATTGCAAGGGCATGGAAGGTGGGCTGGCTTGCCCTTTGGCTTTCGCTGACGACCGCTTACGCCAGCGCAGAACCTGCGTTTCAGGTCCAGCGCGCAATCTCCATGGACCTATGGGTGGAATGGCCTGCCCCGGCACACTGGGACGAGGAGAGCGTTGTCAGTGCGTTTCCCGAATGGATGAAGTTCGTCACCGAAGACGAGCTCGAGGCAGTTCAAGACGCGGGTCTCGACACCATCCGACTGCCAATTGAACCTGCGTACCTGTTGCACAACGCTGACGATGCTACGCGACGCGGTGTCATTCTGGCGGGCATAAAAAGCGCGATTGATCGCCTGCTGGCCCATGACTTCAACGTGATCCTTGATCTTCACACGATCCCGCGTTCGGAGCCGGGCGTCGCTGGCATTGATCAGATCATGCAAAACCCAGCTGTCTTCGACCGCTACAAATCGCTTGTGGAGGCCATCGCCGCTGGTCTTTGGCACTATCCGGCGGATCGCGTTGCCTTGGAGATCATCAACGAGCCGACGCTCAGCTGCGACAATCCGGGCGAGCAGGCGGTGTGGGCGGCGCGTGCCAAGCGTTTGTTTGCAGTTGCCCGCAAAGCATCACCGGAGCGCACGCTCATCATATCCGGTGCATGCTGGGGCTCGGCTGATGGCCTGAGCAAGATGGACCCTGCGGCCTTCGACGCCAATGTCATTTGGACGTTCCATTCCTACGAGCCCTTTGCGATCACCCACCAGGGTGCAAATTGGATCGGAGACCTGACACGCCACTACCGCGACCTCCCCTACCCGCCCTACCAAAACGGCCCATCAGCGTCGGAAGCTATCTTGGCGCGCAATGAAGCACGTGTGCGCAACGCAACATCCGGTATAGCGGAGCAGGATTCGCTCGGTTTGCTGCGCGACACGATGCGCGGCTTCAACAATGCAGAAGCGCTCGACGCAAAACTGCGAGAACCTTTCGAAACAGCCGCCAGATGGGCCGACGCAAATGACGTTGCCCGCGCGCAAATCTTCATCGGCGAGTTCGGCATGATTGGCCGAGAATGGCAAAGCGATCTCGACATCAAAGACGAATGGCGCGTCGCCTATATGCGCGACATTATCAATCTGGCTGAGGAATACGGGTTCGCCTGGTCAGTGTGGTCGTTCGGCGGAGCATTTGGCGTCATGCAAGGATTTGGCGGCAAGCCACTGGACAATCCGCTCTTCGATGACTTGTTTCCAAGCGTGAACAATTGAACCGCATCAGGGCGGCGGGATGCGGCCGGTCACAACGACTTCCCTATCGACAAGCCGGACGATAACGGTTTCGCCGGATCGGGGTACAACACCGGTCAACGCCGTAATATTGACCTGATGTGTCACCAAAACTGGACGCGAAGCTTGGTCAATCGTCGTCAAAAACCGCTTCAGCTCTTCCGTTTGGGCTGCTCCGCGCGACCGATCCCGGAAGAAGCTGTTGAGTGCGGGAAGGTCGATCACTTCTTCAAGGTTCAACAGCTCCGCTGTCTCCCGGCATCGGCACCATTGCGAGGTATAGACGTAATCGACGCCAACATCGGCCTCTGACAACATCAATCCTATTGCTTGTGCTTGTCTGCGACCCTGCGCCGACAGATTGCGCTGGGTACTGCAATCGCCGAGTTCAAAGTTGTCGGGATCGCCGGTTCCGGGCGCAAGGGCGTGCCTCATGAGAAACACTGCACCGTCCTCGTAGGCCGCAGACGGCATCTGCGCCAAGGCAGACAAGGGCATCAACGCAGCGATCAGTAAAGTGGCAAACAAAGCGCGCATGCCGATGAGGTATGCCGTGTTCATCGCAGGTCAAACTTCATATGCGGTTGCGCGTCGACAAACCTACTCTTCGTCAAACAAGCCGACCTGCATCGCAGCCAGTTCCTTCGGCGCGGCAAGCCCGAGATGCCCCCATGCATTGGCCGTTAGCATGCGCCCGCGCGGGGTGCGCTGGATGAAACCCTGCTGAATGAGGTAGGGCTCGATGATGTCTTCAATCGCATCGCGCGGTTCTGACAGCGCAGCGGCAATCGTCTCAATTCCAACCGGCCCACCGCCAAAATTGCGGGCGATCTGGTTCAGATACCGGCGGTCCAGTTCATCAAGCCCAATGGCGTCAACCTCCAACCGCGTCAGAGCGGTATCGGCCACTTTCGAATCAACGATTTTCGCGCCCGCCACATCGGCAAAATCACGCACACGGCGGAGCAGACGTCCGGCAATGCGCGGCGTGCCGCGTGCCCGAGCCGCCACTTCGCGCGCGCCGTCGCCGGTCATCGGCAAACCCATGATCCGCGCGCCGCGCGTCACGATGCTTTCGAGTTCTTCGACGGTGTAAAAATTGAGGCGAACAGGGATGCCAAACCGGTCTCGCAGCGGCGTCGTTAAAAGCCCAAGCCGCGTCGTGGCCGCAACGAGCGTGAACTTTGCCAGGTCAATCTTTACCGATCGCGCAGCGGGGCCTTCGCCGATGATGAGATCGAGTTGGAAGTCCTCCATCGCCGGATAAAGAATTTCCTCCACCGCCGGACTGAGGCGATGGATTTCGTCGATGAAAAGCACATCGCGCTCTTCAAGATTGGTCAGCAGCGCTGCCAAATCCCCGGCCTTGGCAATCACCGGCCCCGATGTGGCGCGGAAATTCACGCCCAACTCCTTGGCCATGATCTGCGCAAGCGTGGTCTTGCCAAGCCCTGGTGGCCCGACAAACAACACATGATCCAAAGCCTCGCCGCGCTTTTTGGCAGCCTCGATGAACACTTTCAGGTTCGCCCGCGCCGCCGCCTGACCGGTAAAGTCACCCAACGTCTGTGGGCGCAGCGTGGCATCGAAATCCTCGCCTCGCTTATCAGCGGAAATGATGCGGTCGGGGTCATTCATGTGAGAAGTGTCATGCCGGGAACCCGCGCGGCCGCTTTTTGGTCAAGCGTCAAAGTGTCTTCGCAAGCCGCTTCAAGGTTGCGAGCCGACAGCAAGGCGTCGGGAAAATCCACCGCCCCTTCCGCGTAAAGGTTGAGCGCCTGAATGACCGCGTCAAAACTCTCAACTTCAAGCCCTTTGACTTTGAGAACAGCTTTGAGCGTGTCGTAAAGCTCAGGTTTTGGAATACGATGCCGGCTCTTCAAAACCCAAAATACCTCAAGCAATGCGGTGACGCCGACATATCCTTCGTTCTCATCGTCCAGCTTTTCCAACACGGAGCGCGATTGGGCGGATTGAATCGGATCATCATTCAAAAGGGCACGCAGCAAGATGTTTGCATCAATTCCGCGTCGCATCACGCCGCCTTTTCGTCATGATCGCCAGCTCCGCCGTCCGAAAACCTCGCCCCAACAGCTGAGCGATAATCGTCAAGGCCAGTGCCGCTGATTGCGTATGGCTCCAGCATCCCGAAAAGGCTCGAAGCAGGTTTATTGCGCGGAACGATCTCAACTTTCCCATCCATCGGTACAAAACGGATGCGATCCCCCGCCTTCAGGCCGAGAAGCTCACGGACCTCCAATGGTATTGTCGTCTGACCCTTCGCGGTAATCTTGGATATCAACATCTTTGCGCCTTACAAATTCCTGATCCCCTTACCACACAAACATAGTAATGAGAAACATGGGAAGCAAGACAAAAAGCCGCCTGTCGCTCACCCCGCGAGCTCCCGCAACCCCATCCGGATCAACGTCGCGTCGTCCGCGCCTTCCCCGGCTTGCTTCAGGGCAGCGGCGACCGCATTGGCGGCTTGCTCGCGCGAATAGCCCAGATTGGAAAGCGCAGAGACCGCGTCTGACACGGCACCGGACGCGACGCCCTCACCGATTTCTTGCTTCAAGCCCATGTTAACAGCATCGCCAGCCAGCGCGGGCGCTTTGTTCTTCAATTCGGTGACGATGCGCTGCGCAACTTTCGGGCCGATGCCGGGTGCGCGGGCCACCATCGCCTTGTCCTGCAGCGCGATTGCATTTGCGAGATCGGATGGGGTGAGCGTGGACAATATCGCCAGCGCAACTTTGGCTCCAACGCCCTGCACACTTTGCAACAACCGGAACCATTCGCGCTCCAACTGCGACGCAAAGCCAAACAGTTTCAGTTGGTCTTCGCGCACATAGGTCTCGATGAACAAGACCACTGCCTCGCCCGCATGGACCGAGCCCAGTGTCCGGGTCGAGCAATGCGCGACATAGCCGACCCCGTGCACGTCAACTACGATGTGGTCTTCGGCGACCTCATCGACTGTGCCCTTGAGTTTGCCAATCATTGCGCTGCGACCCGCGCCGCAAGCGCATCGGCCTTGCGATGATGACTGTGACAAATGGCAATCGCCAGCGCATCGGCCGCGTGCTCGCTGTCCCAAGTCGCTTTCGGCAGCAGCATCCTGACCATCACTTCAATTTGCTTCTTGTCGGCGTGCCCGGCGCCAACCACCGCTTTCTTCACCGCATTGGGAGCATATTCGGCAACTGATAGCCCGGACTGCGCAGGCACCAGAAGCGCGATGCCACGCGCCTGGCCAAGCTTGAGCGTAGCACCTGCGTCCTTGTTGACGAATGTGGCCTCAACGGCGGCTTCAACCGGTTGGTATTCGCGCAAAACATCCGCCAAACCGTCATGCAAGGCGCAGAGCCGCTGCGCCAGCGGTT
>JBCBHR010000110.1:0-6371 GCA_038525365.1 Pseudomonadota bacterium
GTGATTGGTATGCACAATCGCGCGGGGCCCTGCGTCGGGAGCGGCCATGCGAACTGACAAGGCAGCACCGCTTGGCGATTGCACTGTGAATGGCGTATCAAACGGCACAGAAAAGCCCTCCCTCGTCGCTGAGGAAGGGCCATGATCTGCAAGCGTCGTCAAGCATCAAGCGCAAGCGCCGCGTCAAACAGCTGGTCAGTAGTCGATTTGTTGACCGTTGGTGGCTTTCGCAACCGCATCGAAGAGCAGGGTGTATTCCCGTGACCCGGTGCCCACACGCTTTTCGATTTCAACCATCTGTTGCAGTGCGCCGCGATTGTCGCCTTTCTGCAAAAGCGCAACGCCCATGTAGGAGCGAGCCAGAGTGTAATCGGGATTGATCGCGAGCGCCATGCGGTAGTGCGCCAAACCCTTGTCGAGGTCACCTGCTTTGCGGGTTGCGTAGCCGAGATAGTTTTGCACCTCAGCGCTATTCTTGTCGCTGATCATGTTCAAGACATTGACGGCCTCGTCGAAACGGTCGGCATAGGCCAAAGCACGTCCGTTCTGGAGCAGCTGATCATCATTGAGGGACTGCTTATCAGTGCTGACGCATTTTGCTTGTGTGTCATCATAAACTTGGCCTGCATTGCAGGTCGGTGTGTCGCTGGCGTCGCCGCTGCCTGCGGCCAGGACAGGGCCGTGGATTGCTGCCGCGCCAAGGATGAATGTGGTGGTTGCAAGAAGTGCTGTGCGCATGGGTGTCTCCGTGGGTTGCGTTAATAGGCATACGCGTCGGTCTGACAATTTATTCTACGCCGCAGACAAAATGCGGATTACGCCCAATTCACGTCTCTTGCGCGCCAACACCAGTTTGCGTAACAGAACGCCACGTTTCCCACATTTTCCCGTCTGCGGAGTGCATCGCGTCGATGTCCAAACAATTCATTTATCACATGTCCGGCCTCAATAAGGCTTACGGTGCAAAGAAGGTTCTCGAGAACATCCATCTGTCGTTCTACCCGGATGCCAAGATCGGTATTCTCGGGCCAAATGGCGCTGGTAAATCGACTGTTCTGCGCATCATGGCGGGCCTCGACACAGAGTACACGGGCGAAGCATGGCTCGCTGAGGGGTTCACGCGCGGATACCTGCCGCAGGAACCTCAGCTCGATGAAACGAAGAGCGTTGCGGAAAACGTCATGGAAGGCGTTGCCGACAAGAAGGCCATTCTTGATCGCTACAACGAACTAATGATGAACTATTCCGATGAGACCGCGGAGGAGGGCGCCAAGCTGCAGGACATCATCGATGCCCAGAACCTTTGGGACCTCGACAGCCAGGTTGAGCAAGCCATGGACGCCCTGCGCTGCCCGATGGGCGAGTCCTCGGTGAAAAACCTTTCAGGCGGTGAGCGTCGTCGTGTGGCGCTGTGTCAATTGTTGCTGCGCCAGCCGGACCTTCTGTTGCTCGACGAACCGACCAACCATTTGGACGCAGAAACAATTGCCTGGTTGGAAAAGCACCTGCGTGAATACCCCGGCTCGGTGCTGATGATCACGCACGATCGCTACTTCCTTGATAATGTGACAGGCTGGATCCTTGAGCTGGATCGCGGTCGTGGCATCCCCTACGAGGGCAACTACACCGCTTATCTGGAAGCCAAGGCCAAACGCATGGCGCAGGAGGGACGCGAAGAGGCTTCCCGCCAAAAAGCGCTTGCCCGCGAAAGCGAGTGGATCACCGCATCGCCAAAAGCGCGCCAGTCCAAGTCGAAGGCCCGCGTCAAGGCCTATGACGAATTGGTCAAGTCTGCCAATGACCGCCGTCCCGGCGACGCACAGATCATCATTCCGGCAGGCGAACGCCTCGGCAATGTGGTCATCGAGGCCGACAATTTGCGCAAGGGTTATGGCAACCACCTGCTGATCGACGATCTCTCGTTTAAGCTGCCCCCGGGTGGCATCGTCGGCGTCATCGGGCCGAACGGTGCTGGCAAGTCCACGCTCTTCAAGATGATCACCAAGGCGGAGCAGCCAGATGGCGGCGAGATTATCGTCGGAGAGACGGTCGAACTGTCCTTCGTCGATCAGTCGCGCGATGCGCTGAACCCGGACAAGACCGTGTGGGAAGAAATCTCCGGCGGCAACGACATCATCAAGCTCGGCCCACACGAGGTAAACAGCCGCGCCTATTGCTCATCGTTCAACTTCAAGGGCGGAGACCAGCAGCAGAAGGTCGGCACACTGTCCGGTGGCCAGCGCAACCGCGTGCATTTGGCCAAGATGCTAAAGGAGGGTGGAAACGTTATCCTGCTCGATGAGCCAACAAACGATCTCGACACTGAGACACTCTCAGCGCTTGAGGAGGCGCTTGAGAACTTCGCCGGTTGTGCCGTGGTCATCTCGCACGACCGCATGTTCCTTGACCGTCTTGCAACGCACATGCTCGCCTTTGAAGGTGACAGCCATGTGGAGTGGTTTGAGGGCAACTTCGAGGAGTACGAGCAGGACAAAATACGCCGTCTCGGCCCTGAAGCGGTCAATCCAAAGCGCGTCACTTACAAGCGATTGACGCGCTAAAGGCGAAAGGGTCTTGGCGGGGGACCGGACCGGTGAACAGCAATGACAACATCCCTGCCATCCATCGCCCGCAACAATGAGGCGTACTTTTCGCTCGCGGTCGCCGGCGTCGGTCTGATCGGCTCCGTTCTCACTGTTTCGCTTGTTGTGATTGGCGTCTGGGCCGTGACTTCCCTTTGGCGCGATCGGTACCAATACATCCTGCCTTCGGGCGCAAATGCACTGGCCTTGAGCTGTGCCGCTTTCGCGGTCATCGGGCTCGCACTCACGTTCTACCACGCCAACACCAATGCCGATCGGCTGGTGGGCATTGGGTACGTACTCTTCCTCATGCCGATGGTTTTGTTTGCCCGCTATGACGGCGGCGAGAGACCTGTCGAGTTCGCGTTGATCCTGCGTTGGGCGCTGCCCGCGGCGGGTTTGTTTGGCGTGGCGATTGGCATTGTCCAGTACGTCTTCGTGGGCATCCGCGCCGAAGGGGGCGCTGGCAACGCCCTGCCGTTCGCAACTGTCATGGCCATGGCCGCGCCCGGTGCCTTGATGTTGGCGTGCCGCGATGACCGGATATGGGTCAGGCTGTATTCTGCGTCGGGTTGGCTGGGCTGTCTGTTCGCGGTGTTCCTCTCAGAATCGCGAACCATGATCGCAGTGCTCTTCATGGCCACACTGCTGTTTGCGGTGTGGAATTGGCGAGCCCTTGTCCGCGGTCTGCCGCGAGCCGTGATTATCGCCAGCCTCATTGCCGCAGGGTTCTTGGCGACAGCGGGTGCGATCTTCGTCGTCGAGCGAACCGTCTCACAGGTTGAAGAAGATCGTGTGCCCGAAGCACGGCCAAGTTCGGTCGGCTGGCGTGTGCTCTACTGGAAGGCTGGCTGGGACATCGCCCTTGAAAAGCCGCTCCTCGGCGTTGGCCGTGATGCACGCATGGCCGAAGTCGGCAAGGTCCTGGTCGCCGATGGCAATCGCGAAAACCCCGACTTGCCCCATTCCCATCTCCACAACGCCTATCTGAATGCACTGGTCGATCACGGCCTGCCGGGCATTGTTTCACTGCTGGCAGTGTTGGTGTTGCCCGTTGTGATCTGGTTTCGCGATAGTGGCGCGAGCGCAGACGGTGCGCTCACAGCGGGATATGTGGGCATGGTTTTGACCGTCGCGCTGTCCGGGATGACGAACGTCCATTTTGAAAACGACGTCATCGCGAGCTATTTTTTAACGCTGTCGATTGGCTTCTGGCTGGCGCGTATGGATCGGACACCCACTGCCAGAGCGATCGGTCAATCCGTCGCTACTGACTAGACCACCTTCTCCGAGCCAGGCCCTTGGCGCGTCTGCTTCAGGTGGACCGGATCAGCAGGCAGATAATCCGGCACAAGATGGCGCAATTGTTTCAGCGCCGCATCGGCGTTGCGCTCGTCCAATTGTCGATCCATCTCATCAAAGAGTTTCGCCATCAAAGCATATTCGGCAACCTGCGGCGCGGCGGCAAAGAAGCCTTCCTGGCCGGTATCCACTTTCGGCTCGTTTGGCGCAAAGAGTTCTTCCTTGAGCTTTTCGCCCTGGCGCAAACCGACGATCTCAATATCCACATCACGGCCCGGCGCATAACCGGCCAATTCAATCATGCGTTCCGCGATCTCATAGATGCGGATGGGCTCGCCCATGTCGAGCACATAAACACAGCCGCGCAAATCCGGGTGCTCCGCGCCGAACATGGACGCTTTGAAAACCAACCGGACGGCTTCTGGAATGGTCATGAAATAGCGCTTGATGTCGGGATGGGTGACGGTCAGCGGGCCGCCGCGCTGCAGCTGCTTTCGAAACAGCGGTAGGACCGAACCGTTGGAATCCACCACATTGCCAAAGCGTACCGTCAAATAACGAGTCGTCTCAGACGCTCGATCTTTCGCTTGGCAATAGGCCTCGGCGGCCCGTTTCGAAGCCCCCATAATGCTGGTGGGGCTGACCGCCTTGTCGGACGAGATCATGACAAACGCTGCCACACCATGGCGATCGGCCGCGTCAGCGACAACGCGGGTGCCGACCACATTTGTGCGCAGGCACTCGACCCGGTTCACTTCCATCAAGGGCACATGTTTCAGCGCCGCTGCATGGAACACGATATCTGGCGCGTAGCGCTCGAAGATCTCATCAATGCGGGCGTCATCGCGAATATCCGCCAGGCAGGCAACGACGCGCTCCTCGGGAAAAACCTCCACGAGGTCCTGCGTGATGGAATAAAGCGCAAATTCGGAGTGTTCCACACAGATGATCCGCTCAGCGCCAAGGCTAGCCACCTGACGGCAGATCTCCGCGCCGATGGAGCCCCCTGCACCGGAGACGAGCACAGTCTTGCCCATCACAAACGCGCCCAAGAGCTGTGTGTCGAGCGGCACTTCGCGCCGACCCAAAAGCTGCTCAATGCGGATCGGACGCGGCGACACAAGCCGGTGCGCATCCACATCGGTCAGTTCGTCAAGGTCGGTCAGGCAGCGTGTTGGGATGCGCGCTTCGGCAGCCTTTGTCACGATGGCCCGGATTTCCTGCGGCTTCAGATGTGGTTCTGTGATGACCAATTCGGACACCGGGCAACCGTCGATGCGCCAGTGGTCTTGCACATCCGGCAGCATCTCAATGCCGCCGAGCACACGCACGCCCTGCAGGGTGCTGCCGTGCCAGCGTGGCCGGTCATCAAACATGCCAAGAACATTGACGCGAACGTCTGTCGAACGGCGCAAAGACCGGATGTAAATGTCGGCGTTGTTGCTGGCGCCATAAAGCGCGATGTTCTTGATCGGCGTGCTTTGGCCACGCATCCAGCGCTTGGCGGTGCCGATGCGCTCACGCGACATGCGGTAGGCGACACGCACACCGCCCATCATCACAAATGAAAATGTTGCCGCAAGAAACGGCACCGAACGCGGCAGGGCCGTGCCCCTGTTGAAGAAGAAGACGAGCAGCGTCAAAAGGAGCGCCGCGCCAACACAGGCGCGCAGCAACCCCACCAACTCAGGCAGCGACGTAAATCGCCAAGCCGAACCGTTGACGCCTGTTGCCAACGTCGCAATCGCGCACATGACGCCAAACGTCAGAGAGTAGAGCCAGACAAACACTTCGTTGATCGGCTGCATCGGCGGCCAAATCATTGAGTGGGCGAGCCAAAAGCAGGCCGCGCAAAGAAGCATGTCGATGGCGAACACTGCGCTGTCACGCCGGGAGAAATAGAAGCCCATCGGATAAGGTTTCCGGCCGGTTAACCGCTTCAGGTATGGCGCATCACTTGACATCAAGCAATATGGATCAATGGTCAATCCGGCAGCGTGACGACCGCGCAACTCACTTTCGATAAAGACGATTAACAGTGAAAATCAATCGGATGTGGTCTTTTGCCCTTCTGAAATGGACACCGATGGCAGGGTTGCGCGCAGTGGAGAAAGCACCGTGGCGAGCATGATTTGCACGTCGAGCGGTATCGAACTCCGCGCAAAATAAAGTGCGTCCCACTGCGCCAGCAACACCGGCGTTGACATATCGACGCCCTTCACCTGCGCAAGCCCCGTCACACCGGGCCGCATCTCAAACACACCGTGCGCGTCCCTTGCCGCGATCAGTTCAGTCTGCGTTGGAAGACAGGGGCGCGGCCCCACAAAGCTCATGTCGCCGGCCAACACGTTGATGATTTGCGGCAGTTCATCGAGTTTTGTCTTGCGGATGAATTGGCCAACGCGCGAAACCCGCGCGGCCCCCGCCAAATGGGTCGGCAGGTCAGGGGTATCGGGCGCCATGGTCCGAAGTTTGAGGAGCGTAAAG
>JBCBHR010000111.1:0-6352 GCA_038525365.1 Pseudomonadota bacterium
ATCAACGCGCACATCTGGCGCGATGCCACAGACGCCTTCGACGTCATCGTTTTCCGAAGCTACGCGCGTTCATTTTGGGAGGTTTTGTGCCGTTCGGCGGAGGAGGTTGGGTACGAGGTCGTATCGGCCTAAAAGCCACCAACCCCCGACCATCAAACCTTCATGGCGCTACCCGCCACATATGTCTGCACCACCGCGCGGTCATCCGCCATGGTTTGCAGGACAAAAAGCTCCCCCGCCAGCGTTTCAACCGTCTCCATCCGCAAGGCCATCGCACCGGTCGCGTAGGCGTCGAGCACGATGATGTCCGCTTCGGCACCCTTGGTCAGCGTGCCTATCATTCCGGCCTGGCCAATCGCCGCTGCGTTGCCAGCTGTTACCTGTGCGAACGAGGCGAAGGGATGCCAGCGCTGGCCCTGGCAGTTGAGAACCTTGTAGCCCTCATCCATCGTCCGCAGCATCGACCATGACGTCCCGCCGCCGATGTCGGTGGCAACGGCCACGCGCCCGCCAGCATCAACGATGGATCCGCGGTCAAACAACCCGCTGCCGAGGAACAGATTGGATGTCGGGCAGAAGACCGCGACAGCCTCGGTTTCAGCCAGCCGCGCCCGCTCGCGATCGCTCAGATGAATGCAATGGCCCATCAGGCTCCTAGGCGTCAAAAGACCGTAGCGCTCGTAGATATCCGTGTAGTCCTTTGCCGATGGAAAGAGCGCGATCACCGCTTCGATCTCGGCGTGATTTTCAGACAGATGCGTCTGGATCAAGCATTGGGGATGCTCAGCGGCGAGCGCCTGTGCCGCCTTCATCTGCGCGTTGGTGGAAGTCAGCGCAAAACGAGGCGTGATCGCAACCTCAAGCCGATCTTTGCCATGCCAGTCCGCAATCAGCGCTTTGGTGTCGTCATAGCCGGACCGCGCCGTATCCAGCAAAGCGTCAGGCGCGTTGCGATCCATCATGACTTTGCCGGTTACGAGCCGCATTCCACGCGCATGCGCCCCGCCCAAAAGCGCGTCGGCTGACACCTTGTGCACCGATGCGAAAGCAACGCATGTCGTCGTGCCATGCGCGATAAGTTGATCCAGAAACCGTCCAGCCATCCGCTCCGCAAACGCCCGGTCGCCATATGCCTGTTCGTCGACAAAGGTGTAAGTGTTCAACCACTCCAAAAGCGATCCGGCATAACTCGCGACCACCTGGCTTTGTGGAAAATGAATGTGCGGATCGATGAAACCCGGCATGATGAGTTGCGGGTGGTGATCGATGTATTCTGCGTCTTGCACATCGCGTGGCCGATCGTCCCAAGCGCCCGACCAAGTGATGATCCCGTCATCGATCACGATGCCGCCATCGGCAAAATAGACGGGCTCCGGCATGGGGTCGCCGATGTCAAAAGCATCAAACCACAGCAGACGTCCGCGCAGCATCGTCATGGCGCCACCCAACCGCCCGCCCAATTGTCTGCCGCGCTAAACACCGCGCGGTAGTGCCGATCCGGCGCAAGGCACAGTGTCTCAATGCTTGTCAGCGTCATGCGAAGGACTGCGAACCTGTTGACGTCCACCTCGGACATAAAATCCTCCGGCGCATCTATGGGCTGGCCAGGATATGGCGTGCCGCCATAGGCGTATCGGGAAGCGTCTGGCACTCTTGACCAAATCGGCGCGACCGCGTCGCCGGTCAGTGTTTTTGCATCCGCCGCGATGCGCATTTGTAGCTTGAGTTTCGGGTTCCAGACATGCAGCATGCAACGTGGCTGACGAGCCAGTTCAGCGACTTTTCTCGACTGCACATCGGTATGGATGTCGAGCGTCGATGCCGTGCGGTCGGCGGCTCTCAAAACGACCGTTCGCATTTGTGGCGTATCATCCGTTCCAACGGTTGCAAGCGTTGGGTGCCTCTCCGGCGCGCGCCGGTCCCCCACGCCACGCGCAAGCGCTTGCCAAACAGTGTCGAGCGTCGCGTCCAGCGAGCGCGCAAACGCAAATTGTGCCGCCAGTGAAGGATCAGACACGCAAGCGCCCCTCGGCAACCTGCACAGCAAAGCCACCTATGCGGATGTTAGTCATCACCCGGTTCTTCACCGACACTTCGAGCCGGATGCGCGACGGGCGCCCCATCTCGATGCCCTGCTCAATCCAATAGACATTCGGCCCTTCGGCCATCCCATCGAAGTGCTCAACAACGCCGGAAAAACACACCGCAGCCGAGCCAGTCGCGGGGTCTTCTGGAATGCCCATATGCGGCGCAAACATACGGGCATGCCAACGGCATGTGTGATCAATCGTTTCGCGACAATAGGCATAGACCTCGGCTGGCTCACCTTCGATCGTCGGCGCAAGTGCAGATATGGCGGCGCCATCGGCCTTCATGCGCTGCATGGCATCAAGACCTGCCACCGGCACAAATACAAATGCGTTTCCGGCGGCGAAGACCGACAATTGGTGATTGTCGAGATAGAGATCATCGACTTCCAACCCGAGCGCCATGGCAAACGCATCGCGATCCAGCGGGGCTTCGATCTTACGCGGCGCTGTCGGCGCATCGAACTCGGCAAACCAATTGCCTGCGTCATGCTTCAACGCACACCGAATGGTGCCAAGCTTCTCTTCGAACGTAACGAGTTGATCAACACCATGGTCATTTGCCTGGCGCAACACATGCGCAACCGCGCTGCCAACAGTCGGGTGTCCGGCAAACGGCAGTTCGCGGCCGGGCGTGAAAATCCGCAGACGCGCCGTGTGAACACTGTTCTCCGGCGCGCAAAAAAAGGCGGTTTCAGACAGGTTGAACTCGCGGGCGATGCCTTGCATGCGATCAGCCGACAGCTCATCGGCATCAAACACAACGGCAAGCGGATTTCCCTCAAGACCCCGATCTGTGAAGACGTCGAGGATCGCATAATCAAATTCCATCAAAACCCTGTTTCCCTCGGCGGATTGGCGAAATGCCACTCGGCCAGCATGCGGGCATAGGGCCTAAGGTCAAGCGCATCTTCGGGCGTTTCAACTGCGAAAACACCGGCCAGTTCATCATCACCTGTCGCCGCTTGATGTGCGGCAACGGCGGCCTGCGCCTCCGCAATGTCCATCCCCAACCCAAACCGGTATCCGATGTGCCAGGCGCCAGAGGCTTGCGCCGCAACATAACCTCCTTCCGTGCGATCAATGTCCACGGCGAAACCGGTCTCTTCGAGCGTTTCACGCGCGATGTTGCGATCAATATCGATATGGCCGTCCACAACATCGTCTGGATCAAGCGACCCGGCTGGAAAATAAGCTTGCCCCGCATTAGCGGTGTGTTGCGCCATACGCACGGCGAGCATCGAGCCGTCGATCAGATATGGCAGGCTGGTGCCCGTGATGTGAACCGGCGCATCCGGCACGTCGCGGTGATGTTTTCGCCAAAACATAAACGTCGCGAAATCCGTTCGATGCGCCGTGCCGAACAGTACATCGTCTTCCACGCGCACATCGGAAAACAAAAACTGAGGTCCGTTCCACAGACGGGGAAGCCTTACGATTTCCTCGGCCCATTGGGCGTCAATCGCGGACTGGTGTTGCGTTTGAAATGGGAGCGGATCGGCACCCAATCGCAACTTGGTTTCGGTCAAAAGGTGGATCATTGCGGGAGGCACACTCGTCGAAGCTAGCGTGAAGTCAATGCGCAACGCGCGTGATCTCAATCCGGTTCGGCATCCGCTGCCTTGCCCTTGCGAACCGGTTCCGGCGTGATCGCTTTGATTGCTGATTGGCGGTCGCCAGCCGCACGGATCGCCTCACGCTGTCGCTCAAAACGCTCGCGGTCGCGCTCACGCACGCGGACCACCGCCTGCTCGCGCTCGCTCTGATCAAAGCCAAGATGGCCAAGCGCACGAGAGCCCATATCGATCGCCGAAAGCACTGTTTCACGCACGGTATCGTCCGCCCCTTGCGCATCCAATTGTATGGCGTGGATGCGGTCATAGGCCCGCGCAATCACCTTGGCATTGGGAAAACTGGCCTCTGCCAACTTCACGATGCGCTCGGTGGTTGCGGGATTGTCGGTACACACCGCAATCAGATCCGCTTCCGCGGCGCCCGCCGATTGAAGGATGTCGCGGCTGGTGCCATCGCCGAAAAAAACCCGCGTCCCGAACTTGCCCGCTTCGCGCACACGGTTCGCATCCGCATCCAGAAGCGTCACGGCAACGCCCTGCACAAGCAGCGGCTGCGAGACCATCTGGCCAAAACGGCCAAAGCCGATCACAAGCACACGACCACCGGCATCGGCGAAGTCTTCGTCCATCGTGTCAACCGTCGCGCGACCACTCGCCAATGCATAGAGACGCTCATGCTGCGAGGAGACCGCCATGGAAAGCGTCACGATTGCAACGAGCACGGCGGCAGTCTGTGGTTCCAACAACATCGCGCTGGTCGCAGCGGCAAACAGCACAAAGCCAAATTCGCCATGTTGCGCCAAAGCAAACCCAAGCCGCATCGCCTTATCATGCGGTGCGCCAAAGGCGCGATTAACGATATAGACCGCAACGCCTTTCACCGTGATTGTCACCGGGACGGCGAGGAGGATGAGGAGCCAATTTTCAGCCACTGCGCCAAGGTCCAGCGACAGGCCAATCGCCATAAAGAAGAGGCCAAGAAACAGTCCGCGAAACGGTTCGATGTCTGCTTCCACCTGATGGCGGTACGATGATTCAGCCAGCAACACGCCCGCAATGAACGCACCCATCGCATAGGATAAACCCGCGAGCGCCATCAGCAGTGCGGCAAAAATCACAACGCCGAGCGCTGCCGCTGTCATCAACTCCGGCACGCGCGTGCGTGCCAAAATACCGAAAATCGGATCAAGCGCGTAGCGGCCGGTCACCACCAAAAACGCAATGGCCATGAGCCCAAAGCCGACTGCCAGCGCGTTGTCGGCCAACGTCATCTCCGGTCCCGCCACGGGCGCTAACAGCGCGACGAGCAACAACAGCGGAACAATCGAGAGGTCTTCAAACAGCAGCATGCCGATTGTTGATTGGCCAAACGGTGTCGCACGCTCGCCCGCATCATCGAGAGAACGCGCAACGAGCGCCGTCGATGACATGGCAAGGCCAAAACCCGTCATCAGCGCGGCGCGCCACTCCAGGCCATAGAGCATTGCACATACGGTCAGCGCCGAACTGGTGGCCAGCAACTGCACCAGACCACGCCCGAAAATGACGGATCGCATCTCCCACAGCCGCGCCGGGCGGAACTCAAGTCCGATCACAAACAGGAACAAGACGATGCCGAACTCGGCAAAAGCCAAGAGTGCTTGCGGGTCTTCATTGAACGAAAGCGACAGCGCCACGCCCGCCGCCAGCCCGGCTGACAAATAGCCGATGATCGGGCCAAGCCCTAACCGCTTGGACATCGGCACAAAAAGGCACGCCAAAACGATCAACGCCAGCGCTTCAAAAAACCGCCACTCAAGCGGCGTGAAGCCTAGTGGAATTTCAGTGTTCATCGGATCGAAGGGTCCCTGATCTGCACAGGCAAATAGCTTCAATCCGGGTATTGGCAATCGTCGGGTTTATTGCGAGCGCATCGCTTCATAACGTGTGTGCGATATGAGCGTCCAAGGCGGCGGACACGTGGCGGTTTGCCCCCTCAACGAACATGTCACCAATACACCGTCAGGCAATTGAAGCTTAAGCGACAAACCAAGAAACGTGGACTCCGCTGCAATCATCACAGCATGCGGCTCAACCGGCTTCTCCGGTCCGCCGACCCAGACATAGAGACGACGATCCACATCTGCGCTGTTTTCCGAGATCAGGTAATATCCCGACCCATCAAAGGCGCCCACCGTGCCGAACCAACCCACATTGCTCAGGCCGATATAGCCGATCAGCAATCCGCCCAGTATCCAAAACAGCTTGCCGCCCATGGGGCACAGCCTCCGCGCTTGCGTTCAGGCGGGCAGTGTCAGCGGCGCGGATGAAGAAAGCATAAAGGCCGCGGATCACTCCGCGGCCTTGGATTTGTTTCGGCAAGAGAGGTTAGTTCTTCTGCTTGTCGACCAGAGCGTTCGACTTGATCCAAGGCATCATGCCGCGCAGCGTCTCGCCCACTTCTTCGATCTGGTGTGCATCGTTCATGCGGCGGATGCCTTTGAAACGTGCCGCGCCGGAGCGGTATTCCTGCATCCACTCTGAGGTGAACTTGCCGGACTGAATGTCGTGCAGGACGCGTTTCATCTCTTCCTTGGTCTCAGGCGTGATGATGCGCGGGCCGGTGACATACTCACCCCACTCTGCAGTGTTGGAGATAGAGTAGTTCATGTTTGCGATGCCGCCTTCGTAGATCAGATCCACGATCAGCTT
>JBCBHR010000112.1:0-6333 GCA_038525365.1 Pseudomonadota bacterium
CACCTACCTGATTTTAGCTTTCTTAAAACTGGTGCCGACACCCGGATTCGAACTGGGGACCTACTGATTACAAATCAGTTGCTCTACCAACTGAGCTATAGGGGCGCCGGAGGGAGCAGGTAGCATATTTTGCGCGCCTGTAAAGCGGTGAATGCGGCCTTTGCTTAATCAGCACGCTGCGTTTAGACCTGATCCACAGCAAACGTTGAACCGCAGTTGAAAAGCCGGACCATGTCGCCCGTATTGAGTTTCCTGTCCTCCGGCACAGATACCGCCGACCAGTCAGCGCGTGCGCTGGCCAAACTTTATGGCCAATCCCCACCCGAAAGCGCCGATGTGATCGTGGCGCTTGGTGGTGACGGTTTCATGCTGCAGACGATCCAACGCTTCATGAACACGGGCAAATCGATCTACGGCATGAACCGCGGCACGGTCGGATTTCTCATGAACGAGTTCCGCGAAGACCAACTGATGGAGCGCATTTCCGATGCGCAGCAAGAGATTATACGACCTTTGAAAATGCGCGCCGTCGCAAGCGATGGCACGGTCACGGAAGCGCTTGCGATCAACGAAGTTTCGCTGTTCCGTCAAAGCTATCAAGCCGCACGCCTGGCAATCGATGTGGATGGCAAGAAGCGGCTTGAAGACCTGGTCTGCGACGGCGTTATGGTTGCGACACCGGCGGGCTCGACAGCCTATAATCTGTCAGCGCAGGGCCCAATCATCCCAATTGATGCGCCGCTGCTTGCGTTGACACCGGTGAGCCCGTTTCGCCCCCGACGGTGGCGCGGCGCGCTGCTGCCAAACCATGTGCAGGTGCGTATCGAAGTGCTTGAGGGCGATAAGCGGCCTGTCAACGCTGTCGCCGACCACACGGAGGTGAAATCGGTGGCATCCGTCGATATCTGGGAGAGCCGCGAAGACACTGGCACAATCCTTTTTGATGCGTCCCATTCCTGGGATGAACGCATTCTAACCGAGCAGTTCAAATACTGATCTGGCCGTTAAGGGCATGAAAAAACCCGCCAGGCGGTGCGGCCAAGCGGGTCAGTGTCTGCAAAACGCGCTTCAATGGAGCGTTTGCGAAGTGATCAAAGTACGCCTTCTGGCACGATGACTTTGTCGATGACGTGGATCACGCCGTTCGATGTTTCGATGTCGGCAGTCACAACGGTCGCGTCGTTGATCATGACACCGCTGTCGAGGTCAATGGTGATGTCCTGGCCTTGCACTGTTGCTGCAGTCATGTCGTCAGACAGATCTGTCGACATCACCTTGCCCGGGACGACATGGTACGTCAGGACGGCTGTCAGCTTGTCTTTGTTTTCTGGCTTCAGAAGATCATCAACCGTTGTGCCGAGAGCCGCGAATGCATCATCAGTCGGTGCAAACACTGTGAACGGCCCGTCGCCTTTCAGCGTGTCAACAAGGCCGGCAGCCTGAACGGCAGCAACCAGTGTTTCAAAGTCAGAATTGCCAGCGGCAGTGTCAACGATGTCTTTCTTGTCCATGGCGAAAGCGGAACCGGCAACCATGACGGATACGGCTGCACCTGCGATGGCGGATTTGAAGAAGTTCATGTCCTAAGTCTCCCTTTGAGAAACATCCATGTGTGAATGCGTCGATCAGTGCGATCGATGGCCTTGTTACGCGGGTGTCGGCCGACGGTTCATCTTTTCGTGATAAGAAAAAGGTGATGACGATTTCTTCGCTTTGGACTGGAAAAACACAATTGGCGCCCAAGCGACACACATGATGTCAGAATTGCGACGGGACGGATTGGCAACTTGACAAAACTGGGGCCATTCCGTAGCGCGGCATCACAAACGCCGCCCGTGCGGGGCGCGCGTCACGCATGAATGCGACGAGATTTCATTGGTTACATTTGCTGAACTTCCTTTGTCACCCAAGGTGATCAAGGCCGTAGAGGATGTTGGGTACACCGTCCCGACCGCGATCCAAGAGGCCGCCATCCCGCATGTCGTTGCGGGCAAGGATGTTTTGGGCATCGCACAGACCGGCACGGGCAAGACCGCTTCATTTGTGCTGCCGATGATCACACGGCTTGAAAAAGGTCGGGCACGAGCGCGTATGCCGCGAACGCTAATCCTAGAGCCGACACGTGAACTGGCAGCCCAAGTCGAGGAGAACTTCCGCAATTACGGCAAGAACCACAAACTTAACGTGGCACTTTTGATTGGTGGCGTATCCTTTGATGAGCAGGATCGCCTTCTGGAGCGCGGCGCTGATGTCTTGATTGCAACGCCCGGACGCTTGTTGGACCATGTGGAGCGCGGTCGGCTGCTGCTGCGCGGTGTGGATATTCTCGTCATCGACGAGGCCGACCGCATGCTGGACATGGGCTTTATTCCGGACATTGAGCGGATTGCAAAGCTCATACCGTTCACGCGTCAGACGCTCTTCTTCTCGGCAACAATGCCGCCAGAAATCACCAAGCTCGCCGACCAGTTTCTGCAAGCGCCGGTGCGCATCGAAGTCGCCAAGGCATCTTCCACTGCTGCGACAGTCGAACAGAAAGTCGTGCGTTGCGGCTCAAAGGATTACGAGAAGCGCGACATGCTGCGCTCGGTGATCCGCGCACAGGATGAGTTGAAGAACGGGATCATCTTCTGCAACCGCAAGAAAGATGTTTCGACAGTGTTTCGGAGCTTGGAGAAGCACGGCTTTTCTGTTGGCTGCCTGCACGGCGACATGGACCAGCACACGCGCACCAAAATGCTGGAGTCGTTCCGTTCCAATGCGATCCAGTTGCTCGTTGCCTCCGACGTTGCAGCGCGGGGGCTCGACATTCCTGATGTGAGCCATGTGTTCAATTTCGACGTT
This sequence comes from Pseudomonadota bacterium, assembly GCA_038525365.1. Lineage (GTDB taxonomy): Bacteria > Pseudomonadota > Alphaproteobacteria > Rhizobiales > Rhizobiaceae > JBCBDX01. The sequence goes on from JBCBHR010000112.1 coordinate 2,845, forward strand.
CCGATCCATGCCGAGGATTACGTGCACCGCATTGGCCGCACCGGTCGCGCAGGCCGCTCTGGCAAGGCGTTCACACTGGTGGACAAGCCGACTGAGAAGTATCTCGATGCGGTCCAAAAACTCATCGACAAGACCATTGAAGTGGCTGACGGGTTCGGCGCAGAGGTCGTAGCGCCCACCAGAGTAGAATCGGACAGCGACAGGTCGGATCGAAAACGTTCCCGCAAGCCGCGTCGCGACAAGATCAAAGAGCAAAATGCGGATCGCGCCGAAAAGGCCGTCGAGATCGAAGCTGCCAATGATGATTTTGACGCAGAACCTTGCGAAAAGCCCAAAAAGCGCGAACGCAACAAGGATCGAAAGTCAGGCGATCACATGCCGGTCGGCTTCGGTGATGAAGTTCCGGCCTTCATGCTGATCGGACGCTAGTCACGCACTTAGGCTTTCTTCGATTTGCCAGCTTTTGACCTGAGGGCTGCGTGCAAACCGGCCTCGGCCCACTTGGCAAATTCTGCAGGATCATCAAGCGCGCCGTCCGGCACCTGCCAGTACGGCATATGCGATACGCGCCCTGTTTTTGCGTTTTCCGTCTGCCATTGAGCCATTCCAGCTTCGTCATAGATGGCTCGGCACTGATCATCGCCTTTCACCATCAATTGCCCGTCAACGACGGCAGCGCAGATCGTGCCGTCAACATAGATGCCTTGCCCCCCAAACATCTTGCGTATCGTCACGGGACCGACGCTTGAGAACAAATCCTGGATGAACGCGTCATCCATCACTTGCGAACGCGGTAATCACGATGGCAAGCGCTGCATGTGGCACCAAGCCTCTGGAATTCGGCGGTGATGATTTGGGCCTCTGCGCCGCCAAGCGCTGCGCGTTCAAGACGCCCTGCCGCCTGTTCCATTTTGCGCGCGAGCCTGACAAACCGGTCAAAATCCTCCCAGACCAGCGGTGCAGCTTCCGTCGGTTCAGACAGGTCTTCTTCCTCAAACTGGCGCGGAACCATGCTCGACTTGATCGAAATTCGCTGCGCGGCAGCGCCGATCAAGCCTTCTCGCACCTCACCATTGCGCAAAGTGGTGGCAATCGCCTTCATCTCGTCGGCGATGTCTTTCATCGTGTCCATGCGCACTTTCACTGCCCCGGATGCGCCGGAATGTGCCCACGCCAAGCCAGTCCCAACAATGCTGACAAGGACAATGAGTCCGACCAGCGCCGAGGACGATTTTTTGGGCAAGCTTTGCATGCTGAGTGGGCGTCTTGGCGTCAAAGCGCGCCGCGCGCTTCGGCGAGCTCTTTGAGGTCGGCAGGTTTCAACTCAACTGACTCCCCGCACCCACAGGCCGAAGACTGATTAGGATTGTTGAAAACAAAGCCGGTGCGAAGCTTGGTGACTTCAAAGTCCATCTGAGTGCCCAGGAGGTAAAGCATAGCGGATGGATCAACCCACAAATCAGCCCCTTCGTGCGCAATGTGGTCATCCGTTGGGTTCGGCTCGGTCACCAAATCGACGGTGTACTCCATGCCCGCGCACCCGCCCTTTTTTATGCTCACGCGGACGCCCTTCGCGCCCTCGCCCGCCTTGGCGGATACGATTTCACGCACACGGGCGGCAGCTGCATCGGTCATGCTCATGATGGCAAAGGCCATGGGACGCTCCAATCCTGTCCCGATACATGTAATCGGTCAGCAACATCTACTCAATATGCGCCTAACCAATCGTGATGTGGCGCAAGCATGAGCATACCAACCAAGCGACGTGCAGGCGAAATGCGCGTCAGTAGAGGCCGACAGCGATCTGGGCTTCTTCGCTCATGCGGTCGGGTGTCCACGGCGGGTCAAAGGTCATCTCCACCTCGACATCCATCACGCCTTCGACTGTCCTTACGGCATTTTCGACCCATCCGGGCATCTCGCCAGCGACGGGGCATCCAGGTGCCGTAAGCGTCATCTCAACTTTCACCGTTCGGTCATCTTCGATGTCGACCCGGTAGATCAGACCAAGCTCGTAGATGTCCGACGGGATTTCAGGATCATAAACCGTCTTGAGTGCTGCGATAATGTCATCGGTCATCCGCGCGAGTTCTTCACGCGGGATCGCGCTTTCCTGAGCAGGCGCAGATTCGGGTGCGGGTGCCGCGGCGGCTGTGTCGTTCGCCGTGGCGGGGTCGGAAATGTTTTGATCATCCATCATCAGAATACCATAGCAGCTTTCGCGTCAGGCGAAAAACATCCTTGCCTTGTCCAACGCCTCCACAAGCGTGTCGACCTCTTTGCGCGTGTTGTACATGCCAAAGCTTGCACGGCAAGTGGACGTTGCGCCAAAGCGTTTCAACAGCGGTTGTGCGCAATGGGTACCGGCGCGAACCGCGACGCCCTGACGATCGATCACCATGGAAACGTCATGGGCGTGCACGCCTTCCATCTCGAATGATATGATTGCGCCCTTGTCCGGCGTGTTGCCAAAAATGCGGATCGCATTGACGCCATCAAGCCGCTCATGGGCATAGCTGCGCAAATCCGCCTCATGAGCGGCAATCGCCTCCCGCCCAACGTCGTCCATGTAGTCGAGCGCGGCGCCCAAGCCGATTGCCTGCGCGATGGGTGGCGTTCCTGCCTCAAAACGATGCGGCGGATCGTTATAGGTGACACCCTCTTCGGTGACTTCAAGGATCATCTCCCCGCCGCCCTCAAAGGGACGCATCTCTTCAAGACGCGCCATTTTGCCATAAAGGACACCGATGCCGGAGGGGCCGTAAACCTTGTGGCCGGTGAAACAATACCAGTCGCAATCGAGTTCCTGGACGTCAACGGGTATGTGCACCGCACCTTGAGACCCATCGACCAGCACAGGGATGTCGCGCGCATGCGCCATTTCGCACACCTGCTTGATCGGCACGACCGTGCCGGTCACGTTCGACATATGCGTCAACGCGATGAGTTTTGTGCGATCGGTCAGGCGCTTTTCGAGTTCCTCAATATGGAATTGGCCTTCATCATCGACAGGAACCCAAACAAGTTTCGCCCCGTGATGCTCGCGCAAAAAATGCCACGGCACGATGTTTGAGTGATGCTCCATGATCGAGAGCACGATCTCATCGCCCGGCTGAATGTCAGCGGCAAGCGCGTTGGCCACGATGTTGATGGCGTGGGTCGTGCCCTTGGTGAATACAATCTCGTTTTCTGACACAGCATTAAGGAAACGCTGCACCTTGCGCCGGGCACCCTCATAAGCATCGGTCGCACTGTTTGAGAGGTAGTGCAGGCCGCGGTGAACGTTGGCGTAATTGTCTTCATAAACGTCGCTGACGGCGTCGATCACCTGACGTGGCTTTTGCGCTGACGCACCATTGTCGAGATAGACCAGCGGCTTGCCGTAAACCTCCTTGGAGAGGATCGGGAAATCCGCGCGGATTTTTTCAACGTCATAGTTCATTTCAGTTGCCTTGGTTGGCCCGCATCCGCTCAGTGAAATCAACCACC
>JBCBHR010000113.1:0-6321 GCA_038525365.1 Pseudomonadota bacterium
AACTGCACCGTTTGGCTCACTGGATCGACTTCAGCCCCGATGCGTGAAATTCTCGCCGCGTGCTCAGTCCCCGTCTCATCGGTGACAAAACGAAATGGCGTACCAACCTCGACATGGCGAAGCCAGCGCGACGGGACAACCATCTCAATCTCAAGCGACTCTGAGTTGATAACCGTCAACAGCGGCTCGCCAACTGGAGGCCGCTCCGAGGGCTGTGTCGTCACCTCAACCACCCGGCCCGAAAACGGCACCGATATCTCACATCCTTGCATGCGCGCCTGCACAACGGCGATTTCGGCGCGCGCGCGCTCGGCCTCTGCGGCTGCGATATTCATGTCGCTGCGGCCACCGGCACCGTTTTGAAAGAGATAGCGCTTCTGTTTGTGGTCTGCGCCTGCCGCGGCAGCCGTCGCGCGGGCCGCGCGGAGCTCGGCGGCTTGGCGTGAGCAGTCAAACGCAATCAGGACATCATTGGCCTGAAACATCTCACCGGCCCGGAATGGAATGTCCGCAACCGGCGCGGACAGGTCTGCGGCAATATCGATGCGCGACTGCGTCTTCACCACACCGCGAACGCTTTGGCCGTCATCACTTCCTGCACTAAGCGATTGAGCAAGAACCGGTACGGCAAGCACACAAACGAGGGACACAGAGATGGCAAAAAGCGTGTAGCGCATGATTCTAGAGCTCGATTGCATTCCTCGTAATTGCTACTTAAAGTAGCATTCAACGTCAATAAAAAACCGCGTCAGCCCATGCTAGTCGCGGTTTTTTTGCCGATAACGCTGGCAACAAAAACTCCGGTACGCAGTACCTTATCCGGAGGCTGCGCAATCAATGATGCGCAACCCGGAATTTATCGGCACATCGTTACCACGAGGTTATTGGACCCTTAAGCAAATCTAAATCGCGGATTTTTTTGCAGTTTTTCGATTAACGCTTCCGCGCACTCGGAAATCCGCCAGCCGGACGGTGCGGCAATTGTCGGCCATTCACGCCATTGCCATTTGCAATTCAACCATGTTCCATTGCTACCTGCGGGGGCACGTTGGAGTTCAAAACCTATGTCTGTTCGATCCAAACTGCTTGCTGTTGTGGCAGCGCTCGCCTTGGCAGGTTGCGTCAACACCCAGTCTGTCGTGACGACCAATTTCTACAGCGTGTCCGGACAGACCAGCGAAGAGCTTGATCGTTCTTTGCGCAGTCGCGGCCCGCTGCAAGGCCACGCTATTGCGGTTGCAGCGATAAGGTTCAATCCCGTGTCTGTGCTGCAGGAGCAAGGCGCCGCCGGATGTACCTTCAAGACCGCGAAGTTTCGCGTCGAGGCAGAGATCACCCTGCCCCGCTGGAAGGAACGCGGCCAGTCGAACGATCGGCAGTTGCGGCGCGCATGGGACGGATTGGCGCGCTATGCCAAACTGCATGAAGACACGCATGTGCGCATCGCTGAGCGCTTTGCCAAACTGCTTGGCGATGAGCTTGAAAAAGCGCCGGCGCAATCATCATGCGCGCGCCTTGATCGGGTGGCCAAGGGCATAGTCGACCGGACCCGCCGTGCACACAACCGTGCGCAAAATGCGTTCGATGCAGCGGAGCAAAGACGGCTCGCCCGGCTCTTTGCCCAGTCCGGGTGATATCAGATCACGCTCTGCGCAAGCGGCGATAATTGGCGCGAACACGCCGTGCCGCAGGCTCTATTCCCGCATCAACAATGTCTTGGACCGCGTGTGAAATCACCTGCGGGTTCGGTACATCACCAGAAATGGAGTGCAGCCAAATGCGCGACCATAACTGCATGATCTCGGCATTCATCGCGCCATAGCTTTCCATGACAGCGGCGGCTTTCTCCACCAGCACCTTTTGCGCTTCCGGAGCCTTTCGCTTCGATGACCACTGCGGTGTCATCGCTTCCCACATAAGGGCAGGCATACGCATCGAGACCACGAATGGCGCAAGCATCATCATGTCCGTGCCGGGCGGCAGGGTCTTGTAGCTCGATTTTGCACTAAGTGACTTTGAGGCACGCTTGGCCATGAAGATGCTCCGTTTGTGCAATGCACATAACATATTGCATTGCACAATAATACGGTGAATCGCATCGCGGTGTGGAGAAAGTCACCCGAGCTTCGCTTCAGCAGCATCAAACGCAGCCACCACACGCTCCACCGCAAGGTCAATGGTCTCGCGGGTCCAGATGAGGGGTGGTGACATGATCATGGTGTCCATGACCTGGCGCATCATGATGCCGTTGGCGATGGCGGCGTCTCGGACCAGCGCGGCAGCACTTCCGGGCGGCTCGTGACGTGCGCGGGTTGTCTTGTCTTTAACGACTTCAATAGCCGCGAGGAAACCCGATGTGCGCACTTGGCCCACAAGCGGATGATCAGCCAGCGCGGTCGCAAGCGCTTCACCGAGATACTGCGCTGTGTCATCGCGCACGCGCTCAATCATACCCTCGCGTTCGATGATTTCCAGATTGCGCAGCGCGACAGCGCAGGCCACCGGATGCCCGGAATAGGTATAGCCGTGATAGAATTCGCCGCCTTTTTCGGTCAATGTATTTGCAACACGGTCACCGACCAACAGCGCCGATAGGGGTTGATAGCCCGACGTGAGGCCCTTGGCGGTCGTGATCATGTCCGGCTTGATGTCCATGGATTGCGCGGCAAACCACGCGCCAGTGCGTCCATAACCGGTGATGACCTCATCGAGCAGAAGCAGGACGTCATACTGTTCGCAGATGCGCTGGATCTCCGGCCAGTAGCTTTCCGGCGGGATCTTTACGCCACCAGCACCTTGAATTGGCTCGCCAATGAATGCGGCAACATTTTCCGGCCCAGCCTCCAAAATCGCATCTTCCACGGCCTTCGCAGCCCGCAAGCCAAACGCATGATCACTCTCACCGGGCTCCGCCAATTCATAGGCGTAAGGACACATCACGTGGCGGATGTTTGGCACAGCACCGTTCAACTGTGAGTGCATGGCGCTCATGCCGCCAAGCGATGTCGCTGCAATCGTAGAGCCATGGTAGGCCCAGTCCCGTGAGATCACGATGTTCTTTTCCGGCTTGCCTTCCAGCACCCAAAAGTGGCGCGCAAGGCGTAGCGCCGTGTCATTGGCTTCCGAGCCGGATGAACCGAAGAAGACCTCGTTCATGTGGTCCGGCGCAATTTGCGCAAGCTTCTCAGCCAAGAGAACCGGCGTGGGCGTCGTGCAGCGGAAGAACGAATTATAGTACGGCAACTCACGCATCTGCTCGGCGGCAACGTCGGCAAGTTCCGTGTGCCCATAGCCGATGTTCACACACCAAAGCCCGGCCATGGCGTCGAGTATTTCATTACCATCGGAATCGTAAACGAACGGGCCATCGGCGCGCACGATGACGCGGCTCCCTGCCGACCGAAGGTCGGCATGGTCGGTGAAAGGATGAAGGTGATGGGCAGCGTCCAAGCGCTGCAATTGCTCAGTCGAAAAATTCTGGAATGTCATGGCCCGTGCTCCTGAAAACGGTGATTGCGATCAACCGTCAGCCGGGCGGCGAATAACCAACACGCGCGCACAGGCGAAGCAGGTCGAAATGCCGTGTGTTGTGTGTTTGGGTCGCGGTCATGCGAAAGTGTTAATCGCGCGCGCCGGGTCACGCAAGCAACCGCTGCGGCAACAATCGATTTTGAAAACCACCACTGGATTCTGAAAATGGGAGCGCGGGTTTCAAATTGGAGCGGCGCATCAAGGTCTCGCTAACCATCTTACCATCACGCACCGGCAATGAGCCGCTGCACCACACTGTTGGAGATCAAGATGAAAGCTCTTCTCGCTACCGCCGCCACCGTCGCACTCACGCTGACGCTCGCATTGCCGGCCTCCGCAACGCAGGTCACAATCAAATCTGCCGCACCTGAGAAAACGCCGGTCGAGACCTTCGCGACGCCGTTCGGCGCGCCATGCACAATAGCGCAAATCGAAGCTGGCATGGCATGTGACGCAGACGTTCGCACCAAAAAGAACATGTATCCGTCCGCACCGGTCTTCCCGCAGTTTGGCATTTGATCCGGTTTGTCGGTGATCATGAACTCGGCTAGGCTGTGGCCATGTCTTTGGTCGATTTGATTGAAGGGATTATGCGCGGTGGCGCGGCGTCTTTGTGCATCGTGATGATCGTTCAAATCTTTGCGCCGCGCCCCGTGACTTGGCCCGCGATATACGGCGCCCTCTTTTTTTTGGGCGCCGCGATTTACTCAGTGGTCGCGCTGCCAACGGTCGTCGAGGCCATTGGTCCTTGGATGATTCCGTTCAAGACGATTGGAATAGCCTCGCCCGCATTCTTCTGGTTGTTCGTGCGGGCGCTACACGATGACAACTATCAATTCCGCTGGATTGACGCGGCCGCGCCGCTGACATTATCTCTGCTGTTTCTCTCATGCGTGCCGTTTCCCGCATTCAAGGGCGTATCGATGTGGATCAACATTGCGCTTGTGACGGGCCTCATGGTGCACACGATCTACGTCGTTCGCTGCTGCATGACCAATGATCTCGTCACCGCACGCCGTCACGTCGCAAAAACCATGGCTTGGCTCATCCCAATCGTCTCATTGGCCATTGTCGGCGTTGAGACAGTTGAAGTTGCCAACATGCGGCTCGCAACCGAAGGCGGTGCGCCGACCAGCCTGCGATTGGCCACTGCGGTGCTCCTTTTGGCGGTGGCCATTGTCTTGACCACCAGCTTGTCATCGCTGCGCAAGACACTGCTTCCGACAGGAGAAGAGACCCATCCGGCAGCAGTAGGCGCAGCTCAGATCGAAGGGCCCCTGTCCGCCGCTGACCGGATCGATCTCGGTCGCATCCGTGATTTGATGGAGGACGGCGGATACCTTGCGCCCGGCCTCAGCATTGGCGAACTCGCCCAACAACTCGGTTTGCCCGAACACAGGTTGCGCAAGTTGATCAACGGCGCACTCGGCTATCGCAATTTCGCCGCGTTCGTGAACGACTACCGCGTCTCCGAAGCCAAACGACGGCTTGCACAACCCGACTTGGTCCATACGCAGATAACGAGCCTCGCCTTTGACCTTGGTTATGGCTCGCTTGCGCCGTTCAATCGGGCTTTTCGCGAGCGAACCGGTGTGAGCCCAAGCGAATTTCGTGAACAGGTTTTTGGTTCCGGCTAAAGCGCCACTGGCGTTGTGCACCGCACGCGGCTAGGTGTCGCCAAAACCCAACGAAGTCGCGCATTGCATCGAACATGGCTCAAAAGGTCCTTCTTACCGGCATAAGCGGCTTTATCGGCGGCCACATCGCGCTGCAGTTGTTCCAGCGCGGTTATCACGTGGTCGGCGCTGTGCGCGACGAAGAAGACATCGGTTTTGTACGCGGCTACCTCAGGCCCCACATCGACGGATCGGAACTGGCGGAAAAGCTGACCTTTGTTGTCGCCGATCTGCTTAAGAGAGACGATTGGCGCGCGGCGATGGAGGGTTGCCATGCCGTCATTCACACAGCATCGCCCATCCCCAACATTATGCCAAACGATGAAGACCTGATCATACGCCCCGCCGTAGACGGGACGCGCAATGTCCTCCGCGCCGCATCTTCCGCGGGAATAAGCCGCGTGGTGATGACATCATCGATCACAGCGATCAGCGAAGGCCATCGGTTGTCAGAACCACGCGTGTTCACCGAGGACGATTGGAGCGACCTCAATGCAGGACCGCTCACCGCCTATGCCAAATCGAAAACACTCGCCGAACGCGCTGCGTGGGAAATCGCCAACACCCCGGAATGCCCGTTCACACTCACCACCATGCATCCGGGCGTCACGCTTGGCCCCGTTTTGAACGGGCGCACCAGCACGTCCGTTGCATCGGTCTGGCGTCTGATGAGCCGGCTCGATCCGCTGCTGCCAAACTTCGGCTTCCCCTATGTTGATGTGCGCGACGTGGCGCGGCTTCACGTGGATGCGCTCGAAACCGAAGCTGCGAACGGTCAACGCATCGCACTAACAAATGGCTTTGTCTGGTATCCCGACTTGGCAGCGAAGGTCTCCAAAGAGCGGCCAGATCTAAACATCGTGAGCAGGCGGGCGTTTAGCTGGTTCCTCCGCCTGCTTGCGCCATTCAAGACCCGATTGAAGCTGATCACGCCAAATTTGGATCGGCATGCCGATGTCAGCAATGCAAACGCGAAGGCAATCTTCAGCACGGACTTCGTCCCCTTCGAGCAAACACTGGCCGACACAATCGAAAGCCTTGAGATGCACAACGCAAAAAAGTGACCTTGCACCCTTGAAGACAGAGGGTCTTGTATCAATGTTACGGTCACTAA